>NZ_RQYL01000004.1 GCF_003860125.1 Fretibacterium sp. OH1220_COT-178
AATTCCTCATGCCTCCATTATCCAAGAGGCTCCTGTCCTGAGGGGGGGACATTCTCTCGGTCCCGCTAAGGGATGACATTATCACAGTCCGGCGACACCGAGCCTCGTCTCGGGCTTGACTTTTTTCTCCTTTTCCTGCAAAGTGGGCACGGATGGATTGGGTTTTCTTCTTCGATGTGGCGCTTCGAGGGCATATTTTTCGAGATCGGATTGCAGGGAGGTTGTTTTTGATGTCGCTCTTCGCTTCGGATAAGAATTTGGCGCTCGAGTTGGTCCGCGGGACGGAGGCTGCGGTCATGGCCAGCGGCCGCTGGTTTGGGCGAGGCAGCAAGAACGATGTGGACCGCGCTGCCGTCGAGGCCATGCGCTACATGCTCAACAGCGTCAGTATGAAGGGGACCGTCGTCATCGGGGAAGGAGAAAAGGACGAGGCTCCGATGCTCTTCAACGGGGAGGAACTGGGGCTGGGAGACGGGCCGGAGGTGGACATCGCCGTCGACCCCATCGATGGTACGCGGCTGATGGCCTGCGGCCTGGGCGGGGCCATTAGCGTCGTCGCCGCCGCGGACAGGAACAGCATGTTCAGCCCTCAGGATCTCTTCTATCTGGACAAGATTGTGACGGGGCCTGAGGCCGCCGATTTTATCGACATCGAGGCGCCGGTTCACGTCAACCTGCGCCGCGTCGCCAAGGCCAAGAACAAGGATGTCGAGGACGTCACGGTCGTGATGTTGGACCGTCCCCGAAACGATGCCATCCGCGAGGAGGTCTGTAAACTCGGCGCCCGCATTCGTCTGATCCCCGACGGAGACGTCAGCGGGGCTCTGACCACCTGTTGGACGGATGCCACGGCCGATCTGCTGCTGGGCTCCGGAGGTTCTCCGGAGGCCGTCATCACTGCCTGTGCGGTCAAGTGTCTGGGAGGCAACATGCAGTGCCGTCCCTACTTCCGCAATGAGGAGGACGAGGAGAAAGCCAAGGCTCGGGGCCTGACGCGGCACTCGGTCCTGGAGCTCGAGGATCTTGTGAAGGGCGACAACGTCTTCTTCGCCGCCACGGGGGCCTCGGATGGGGACATGCTGAGGGGCGTAAGGTATAAGGGAAAGCACATCCACACCTCCTCCATCTGTATGAGGGGCAAGAGCGGGACGGTGCGCCACATCTCCGCGGTTCACTCGCCCAAAAAGCTCTCCGAGTTGGGCAGTGCCATCGATTACAGCCCCAAGCATTGATCGGGGACTCGCGTTTTGGGGCGCCCGTCGGGAGGAAGGGGACGGGAGGATGTCGGTAGCTGGGCTCAAGGCCCGTGTGCGAAGGGACGACTGCACGGCTTGCGGCCGTTGCGTGAAGGCCTGTCCTGTGGGAGCGATCGGCCTTCCCGAGGGGGGTGCGGAGGTGAACGAATCCGCCTGCATCGGCTGTATGCGTTGCTACAGGGCTTGTCCTGCCCGAGCGATCGAGGCGGGATGATTCGAGGGGCGCCGCATCGGCGCCCCTCGATGTTAGGAGAAAAAATGTTCACATCCCGAAAGCTTTTATGCCTTGAGTCCCTTTCTGTATTCGGACTCCAACGAGACTCCGTCGAAGGTTCCCATGCGGTTCATCACGGCCAGCGCATCGTCCACAATCTGCATGGCGACGGGGCAGCCCGTGCCCTCGCCCAGCCTCATTCCGAGGTTCAGCAGCGGGGTCAACCCCAGGGATTCGGCGGCGACCGCGTAACCGGGCTCCTTGGAGAGGTGTGAGGCGATCATGTAGCCCTTGGCGAGAGGGCAGAGCTTCGTTGCCAGTACCGCACCCGCAATCGATATGACTCCGTCGATGATGACGGGAAGGCGATGGACGGCTGCACCGATGAAGACGCCGGTCATCGCGGCGATGTCCAGCCCCCCGACGCAGGAGAGGATCTCCAGCGGATTGTCCGGGGCCGGACGATGAAACGCCAGGGCCTCGACGATGACCTTTTTTTTCTTCTCGAACGCCTGATCCGTCAGCCCGCCCCCGCGCCCAACGGCTGCGGCGGGGTCCTTCAGATCCAAAGCTGCCATGATGCAGGCCGACGCCGGCGTGGTGTTGCCCATCCCGACCTCGCCCGTCCCGACGATCTCATACCCCTTGGCCCTTGCATCGCCCACCAGATCGATGCCCAGCTCGACGGCCCTTCGTGCCGTCTCGGGCGTCATCGCACGGCAGCGGGCGAAATTCTCCGTCCCATTCGGCATCAGACGGTGCGAGGCGTCGATTTTGGGATGCGGAGCCAGCTCCTTAACCCCGAGGTCGAGCAAACGGAGTTCGACGCCGACGTGTCCGCAGAGCACGTCGATGCCGCAACCGGACTCGTTGGCATAAAATTCCATCAGGGCCTTGGTGAAGTATTGTGGGGAGCCCGAGACTCCTTCGTCGTAGATGCCGTGGTCGGAGCCGAAGAGAAAATGAATTTTGCGCTGGGCCGTGTTGTGGAGCTGGCCGGTGATGCCGGCCATTCGGATGGCGATGGCCTCCAGTTCTCCCAGGCTGCCGGCGGGCTTGAGAAGGCGGTTTTGATGCTCTGCCGCCGCCTTCATCGCGTTTTCGTCGAGCGGGCGGACAAGGCCTAAAGCCTCGTCGAGGGACAACGCAATTTTCGTGCCGTTCATATCGATTTTCCGGGCTCCCTTCATTTTCCTGAAATTCCTGCCTGTAGTTGATTGTATAATAAAAAAAGAAAAACTGCGGATACGGAGAATAAACTTGATGAACTTCGTTTGTGTCCTGGGCGCGGCTCTGTTGTTGGACGTTCTTTTGGGGGACCCCAAAGGGTTGCCTCACCCCGTCGTCGGGATCGGCCGTTGTGTCCGATTTTGGGAAAAGTACCTCTATCCCAAGCCCGGGCAGGGGGGAGGCCGTCGGCGTGGAGCCCTGTTTTGTGCCGCGGTGCTGGTGACGGTGCTCGCGATCGCCGGACTGTCCATGTCGGTCGCCTCCCTGTTCCCGGGGGGGCCCCTCGTGGTGGAAGTCTACCTGCTTTATGCGGCTCTCGCCTGGCGTTCCCTGAAGGACGAGACCCTGCCGATCGCAACCGCGCTCTTCGGAGGGGACCTCGAAGCGGCCCGTTCGGCGCTGTCCCGCGTCGTCGGACGCGACACCGATCGGCTCGACATGCCCGGAGTGGTGCGTGCGGCCGTGGAGACCATTGCGGAGAACGCTGTGGATGGAGTCCTGTCCGTGTTGTTTTTTGTGGCCCTTGGCTACTTCCTCGGCGGCAGGGCAGGGGCCGTGTCCTGTGCCTGGGGGTTCAAGGCGGCCAGCACCCTGGACTCCATGGTGGGCTACGAAAACGCACGCTACAAGGATTTCGGATGGGCGAGCGCAAGGCTGGACGATGTCCTCAATTTCCTCCCGGCCCGTATGGGCGGCATCGTCACCGTACTTGCAGGCGGCTGTTTGGGCTACCCCCTTTTTCGGGGGGCGCGCATCTTTATGCGCGACAGGAAAAACCATAGAAGTCCCAACAGCGCGCACGGCGAAAGCGCTTTTGCCGGTTTGCTGGGACTCCGTCTGGGCGGCGGTGCCTTCTATGGCAACGTCTTTGCAGAAAAGCCCTGGATTGGAGATCCCCTTCGGGAACCCGTGCCGGAGGACATCCTTCGCTCCCACGTCCTGCTGGATGCGTCGGTCGCCCTGTTCATCCTGCTGACCGGTGCGGCCATGGTCGCCCTTGATGCTTGACTCCGTCATCGTGCATAACCTGGGCTTCCCCGCCGGAGGGACGAAATGACCGATTCGAGCTGGGGCTTCGCGATTCGGGCGCATGGGGCGAACCCGGAAAAACTTTACGCGGCGATGGGGATCCCCATGCCGGGTCGGGTCATCGATTTCAGCACCAACACGAATGCACTGCCCTGGCCGGAGGGGGTGGACATCGATCTGTCCCGTTGCCTTTCCGCCTATCCCGACGACGAGGTCCTCGAACTTCGCTCCCTCGTGGCGGAGCGCGAGGGGTGCGCCCTGGACGAGCTGCTCTTCACCAACGGCTCCAACGAGGCTCTTTATCTTTTGACCTCCCTCTTTTCCGGAAGGCAGGCTGCGGTGCTCCAGCCGACCTATGGAGAGTACCGGCGAGCTCTTGAGGCTTTCGGGGTGACGACGACCGATCTTTTCAATCTTGCGGATGTGGAGAACGTCTTTTTTGATCTGGTCGTCCTCTGCAATCCCTCCAATCCCACCGGAGCGTACATTCCCTTCGGCGAGCTGGAACGTCTTGCCCGAGAGAATCCACACACGCTCTTTGTGGTCGACCAGGCCTATATCGACTTCCTGCTTCCGGAAAGAGAGCGCGTTCTTCTCGATTTTCGTGCTTTTCCCAACCTTTTGCTTCTCCGGTCGTTGACGAAGCTCTACCACCTATGCGGGGCCCGAATCGGTTACGTCCTGGCGTCTTCGGACTGGATCGTACGGCTCAAGGCACGCCAGCCCACCTGGAGCGTCAATGCGGTCGCCCAGGCGGTCTGTTCGGCGTTTATGAGAAATGAGGCCATTCTTCGCGAGACGCGGGCCTTTTACGCGACGGAGACGCCGCGTTTCATGAACGCATTGAGCCGATCCGGGATCCGGGTGCGGCCCTCGCGCGTACATTTCTTTCTGATCGAGACGGACGACGACTCGCGGGTCATTCGCGGACTCCTGGAGCGGGGGCTCGTGGTGAGGCACACGCGCAGCTTTCCCGGCTTGGACGGAAGATGCATCCGCGTGGCGACGCGGCTTCCTGAGGAGAACGATCTGCTGGTCCGGGCGTTGTCCGAGCTTTGACGGCGTTTGCATGAACAAGGAGAGCGATCTTGATGAAGGGAATCATGATACAGGGCACCAGCAGCGATGCCGGAAAGAGCTTTTTGGTGACCGGACTTTGCCGTCTGCTTGCTGACCGGGGCATTCGGGTCTGCCCGTTCAAGTCTCAGAACATGTCCAACAACTCCTGCGTCACGTGGGACGGCCTGGAGATCAGCCGCGCGCAGGCCGTCCAGGCGGAGGCCGCACGGCTTCGGCCCGAGGCCTTCATGAACCCCATCCTTTTGAAGCCGCGCCGGGACACCTGTTCCGAGATCGTTCTGGAGGGACGGCCCTTCGAGGCCCCGGCGGATCGGGAGTATTACCGCACCTTCACGATGACCCGAGGAATCGAGGCGGTCCGGCGCGCGCTGGGGCACATCGCCGGCCACTTCGATGCCGTGGTGATCGAGGGGGCGGGCAGCCCGGCCGAGGTGAACCTGAACGCCACGGAAATCGTGAACATGCGCGTCGCCCGGGAGGCGGACGTGCCTGTCCTGCTGGTGACGGACGTCGACCGCGGTGGTTCCCTGGCCTCGGTCGTCGGAACGCTCGAGCTGCTGGGTTCGGACCGGTCCCGGGTGAAGGGCGTGGTCTTCAACAAGTTCCGGGGGGATCCCGCACTGTTCTCTCCCGCCATTCAATGGCTGGAGGCGCGTAACGGCGTTCGGGTCGCCGGAGTGATGCCGTGGGTTGGGGGGGCCTCCATAGCAGGCGAGGATTCCCTGAGCCTTCGCTGGGGGCGAGGAGGGGGCGGCGCGGATCTCATGGTCGGCGTGGTCCGATTCCCGGGGATTGCCAACTTCACGGACCTCGACCCCTTCGAGTTCGAGCCGGACGTCGAGCTGATCGGGCTGGATGAGGAGACCCCGGCCAAAGTCCTGCGGTCCCTGGACGCGATCGTCCTTCCCGGCTCCAGGAACGCCGCTTGGGATATGGCCTGGCTGCGCGAGACGGGACTGGCCGAGAGGCTGCGCGCGTTCGTGGACGGAGGAGGCTCCGTGTTCGGCCTCGGCGGCGGATTCCAGATGATGGGGCGCCGCTTGGAGCGGCCGGGGAGGGAGACGGGTAAAATCGGCGGCTTGGGCCTCCTTCCCGCGGTCACGGACTTGGGAGAGGAATCCGGCGTGGTCCGCATCTCGGGGAAGGTCAATCCGGAACTTGTTTTGGAGGTCATTCCCGTCGAGGGGTATCGGACTTGCGTCGGCCGGACGCAGGCCGAGGACGGCGTGCCCTGCGTCCCCCTTTTTCTCGCCGAGGGGCGCACGGAGGGACTGGCCTTGCCGGGGCTGCGGGTTGCGGGCACGTCCCTTTGCGGCGTCTTCGAAAACGATCGCTTTCGAGCCCTCTGGCTCAACGCTCTTCGCAACGGGCGCGGTTTGGAGGAACGTGCGGCCGTCGATACGGCGGGGATGAAGGAACGTGCCTACGATACGCTCGCCCGTGCGGTCGAGGAGCACCTTGACGTCGCTTGGATCCTGGAGCAGATGGGGCTTTGAGCGAGCGGCCTCAGCGCACGTTCCCCAGGTGGACGTGAAGCAGTTTTCTCCGTGCCCGGTCGGCCAGTGCGCGCAGCAGTCCGATATCGGTTGGGGGCGCGGCGTAACGCCAGGCGGGAAAATAACGCGAGAGGTGCAGCGGTATGGACGGAGACAGGGAGGCGATCCAGTCCGTCATGGCGTCGAAGCCCTCTTCCGTGTCGACGATTCCGGGGACGACGAGGTGGGTCAATTCCACGTGAACCCCGCCCCGAACCCAGGCGGCTATATTGGCTTTGACGGCCTCGAGGGAGCCCCCGAGACTTTTGTAATGCTGCGGGTCGAAGGACTTCAGGTCGATGTTGGCGGCGTCCGTCCAAGGCCGAAGTTCCGCGGCAACCTGTCCGCTCATGGCGCCGTTCGTGACGAGGACGAGGGCAATCCCGTTCTCCTTCAGCAGGGGGGCCGCCGTGAGAATGTATTCCGCCTGGAGGGTGGGCTCGTTGTAGGTGAATGCGACGGAGGGGATGCCCAGGTTCCGGACCTCGCGCGCCAGTTCCTCCGGCGGCAGGAGGAGCGTCCGTTGCAGCAGACCCTCCGGACTCTTGGGATGGGCGATCTCGTGATTCTGGCAGAAGGGGCAGGCCATCGTACAGCCCGCGCTCCCCAGCGAATAGATGAGCGTTCCGGGCCGCCAATGGACCAGAGGCTTCTTCTCGACAGGATCGACGGCGCGAGAGCAGAAACGCCCCAGCCAAGGAGAGACGAGCGTGCCGGACCGATTTGCCCGAACTCCGCAAAAACCGGCCGTGCCGGGGGGAAGCGTGCAGCCCCGAAAGCAAAGCCGGCAAAGTACCTTGCTTTCCTCGTCCCGGGCCCACCATCGCGGTACGATTCCATTTCTTTCCATAGTCCTTCCCCCCCTCGTTCGTGATGTCTCCGTGCCGCAGGATGCAAAAGACGCCGCTCGACGCGGCGTCTTTTGCGAAAAATTGCCTTCTTGAGCGTTCTATCGGGCGGCCAGCTTCATCTCCTGGATGGCTTGAGCCAGACGGGTCACGCCCTCTTCTATGACGTCGGGCTGCGAATAGGTATAGTTGACCCTTGCGGCATGGATGCCCGCCTCGGGATTGAGGCAGAACGAGGCTCCGGGGAGGATGGCTACCTTCTTCTCCAGTGCTTTTCTGGCAAGCTCATCGCTGTCGATGCCTCCGGTGTTCAGCCAGTAAAAGAAGCCCCCCTCGGGCTTTACCCAGGTGATGCCCTGAGGTGCCAGGTGCTTCCGGAAGCTCTCCTCCATGGCGTCCCGCTTCATCCGATAGTTTTTGATGATGTTCGGAAGATGGGCGTCCAGGTATCCCTTACGGCAGTATTCGTAGGTCAGTACCTGAGAGATGCTGCTGGAACAGAGATCGGTCGACTGTTTGAAGATAGCCATCTGGCGGATGATGCTTTTGGACCCGCTGACCCAGCCGAGACGGACGCCGGGGGAGAGGATCTTGGAGAAGGACCCCGCGTAGACGGTATTGCCCGCTTTGTCGAAGGAGAAGATGCTGGGGAGATGTTCTCCGTCGAAACGCACGTAGCCGTAGGGATCGTCCTCGAAGATGGCCAGGTCGTAACGGTCCGCGATCTCCGCCAGTTCCCTGCGCCGCTCAAGGGTCATGGTGGATCCCGCGGGGTTCTGGAAGTTGACGATCGTGTAGATGAACTTGGGCTTCTTGCCCTCTTTGAGCAGGCTCTCGATGAGGGCGGGCAGCTTGGAGACGTCCATGCCCTCGCCGTCGACGGGAACGCTGGCAAACTGTGCGCCATGGTTGTAGAAGGTCGTCAGGGCGGCCATATAGGAGGGGTCCTCGACGATGACCACATCGCCGGGGTCGATCATGACCCATGCAAAGAGATCCAGGACCTGCTGCGAACCGGTCGTGATCAGAATTTCATCCAGGGAGAGCTCTCGCCCCAGCCTTGGAGCCGTCCATTGGTTCAGAAAGTTGCGAAGCGGGTCGTAGCCCTCCGTCGTACCGTATTGGAGCATCGTTGCCCCATCGCTGACCAGCTTTTCCGCCCCCTCGGCAAACTGCTCGATGGGAAAGACCTCGGGTGCAGGCATTCCCCCCGCGAAGGAGATCATTCCCGGCTGCTTGATCACCTTAAGAAGCTCCCTGACCGGAGAGGGACGCGTCTTGCAAGCCGCCGTGCTGAATTTCTTTTTCCAATTGTCGTTCATTTTGACTCCTCCTTGACGGATAACGGGTTTTCCGGCACGCGCGCCGGAGCACTGCGCGAGGTCGGAGAAGACAAGGCTCCTCGGTGTCGTTGGGTTGAGTATATCATCCGAAGTGGTTTTTAAAAAGATTCACCCTTGCTATTGCCTTCCTTTTTCGATCCTTTCGGCCCTCTCCCGGAGATGTCTGAGGCGACGCTCGGTGGGTGGGTGCGAGTTGAAGCCGCTCCTTCCCGTAGCGTAGCCGTTGTCCTTGAAGCTCTTCATCGCATTGTAGAGGCCCCAGGGGCTGTAGCCCGCCTTGACCGCAAGGTCCATGCCGTAGTCATCGGCCTCGACCTCCTGTTCGCGGCTGAAGCCGCTCTCGGCCAGGTTCATCCCGACGGCCCCGACAATCTGGGCCGCGTCGCCGGCCTGACCGAGCAAAGCGCCAAGGATATTCCATCCGATGTTGCGCTGCATGCCCCGGCTGTAGTGTCCCCGTCGGACGTGCCCGACTTCGTGTCCCAAAATTCCGGCAATCTCGTCGGCTGTCGAGAGGATACGCATCAATCCATAGGTGACGTGAACGGTAAATCTCTTCTGAGATTCGAACTTCACCCAGGCGTTTGGGGCCTCGTCCTTTTCGTAGGTCAAGGCTACATCCTTGATATCGGCGGCTGCGGCGATGCGTCGCCACGCCGCCTCCACGGTCGCAGCGTCGATGGCGGCTACAGCCCTTCCCGGAGTAAGAAAAACTGTCAGGAAAAGCAGCATCGTGAGAAACGACGATACTCGTCTCATGGATACGACCTCCTTGTGTCGATGTTTCCCTTCGGCCCCCCGCGGCTGGGGGGATGTTGCCCCCATTTTATCGCATATCGGATGGCGAGAAGTAAGCTGAATTCGGCAAATTTGGCTCTCGATCCCTGCTGGAGTCCCCCGGTGAATTTTGTGTACGGCAGGAACAGTTTTTTGCTTTTTGGGGCGCATCCGTCACTTGCGGAAAAATATTGCCCCCAATGGACGATATGTTTTCTTTCGGCCCGCGGCACCTCACGGATTTGAGGTGCTCCCGAGCTTTTCAATAGGGGATTCCTGGGTTATACTCTAGGCTGAGTGACTCTCGCGCAGATCATTAACAAAAGCGTGCAGTTCATTTTTGGACGGTGATTGTGTTGGATAGACGTCATGTCGACGAACTCAGCATCCGCTATGTCGAGAAGCTTTCCCTCTACGAGGAATACGCCTCGCGAGTGCGCAATTTGGTTCAGGACCTGATCGAACGGGAGGATATCGAGGTTTACAGTATCGAGGGATGGGCGAAGCCCCCCGTGGATGTGGTCCGTGCTCCGGGCGCGCGAGGGGATGAGAGGGACGTGGAGTTGGGTTCCGTTCCGGACCTGGTTACGGTTCGGGTTCTTCTGCGTTTTCCCGAGGACGTCTATAAGGTGGAGGAGATCATTCAGAGCGAGTTTGATGTCGATCATTCCCGCTCCATCACATCGAGCGGACTGGAGGACCCTTTCCGTTTCGGGTATCCCGCCGTTGTCTATACCCTTGCACTCTCGACGAACCGATCCTCCTTACGGGAGTGGGGAAAGTACAGGGACATCAGCTTTCGGCTGGAACTGCGTACCATGCTGCAGCAGGCTTGGGCCACCATCGCTCCGCGAGTCAATCTAAACGTCGACTCGGTATCCGAGAAGAAACTCAAACGCAGGCTCGTCCGCCTGGCCGCGCTTCTCGAGGAGGCGGACGAGGGCTTCCTGTCCTTGTGGGAGGAGGCCAAGGAGGTTGCCGTCCTGGTCCCCCCGAGCTCGGATTCCGCAGAACTCCGGGAGACCACTTTGACGGCCGAACGGATTTTCGGGGAGGAGGAGCTTTACGCCTTCTTCAAGGCGGAGCCGAACCTGATGAGCCGATGGAACTCCCTGGCGGTGAAGGCCGGTTTTCCCATCTTCGTTCCGGCTCCCGATTACCTGAAGGAGAGTTTTGACTACCTTTATCTCATCCTTAGGACGGCGGGAATCGATACGATATCGGAGGTCCGTCGCTTCCTGGAGGAGATGGAGGAGAACGAACTGGGCTTGCAGCAGCTTCGGACCATACGCGAGGCCTTTGCCAAGGAAAGCTCGGCTTGGAGGGTAGATCCGTTTTCGGCGATCTTCCTCCTCGTTCTGAACCTCAAATGGGATGTGCTGAAGGATAAGGACCTCGTGCACCTGAACATCAAACGGGGCTCCGACCGTATCGGGGGTATCGATTAACCCCGGACAGGAGCGTTCGGGAGAGAGGCGTACGACGTTGATTGTTTGTCTGGGGAGGAATGGACGATGCGGGTCGCAATGCTCTGGATGATCGTCTCCTACTTTATCGGTTCTTTGCCGACGGGCTATTTGGCGGCCCGCATTTTCAGAGGAGTCGACATACGTACGGTCGGCTCCGGGGCTATTGGAGCAACCAACGTGCGTCGCCTGATGGGGCAAAGGTGGGCGGTCTGCGTTACCGTCATTGATATGCTCAAGGGGGCGCTGGCGTTGCTCCTCACCGCGAACTCGGCTTCCTCCGCTCCCTGGATGCTCTCGCTCTCGGCGTTTTGTGTCGTTCTGGGGCACAATTATCCGGTTTGGCTGAAGTTCAAAGGCGGCAAAGGCGTCGCGACGACGTACGGAACCATGTTCTTCCTTTGGCCTTACAACTCCTTCGCGATCGTCCTGATGTGCGGTGCCGTTTGGTATGCGGTCATGACGACCTCCCGTTACGTCTCCCTGGCCTCCATGACCTCTCTGCTGGCCATGCCTTTATTCTTTTGGATGCTGGACGCCCCCCTTTCCTTTATTCTCCTCGCCCTCTTCCTCGCCTTGCTGGCGGTGTTTCGGCACCGCTCTAATATCGGCAGGCTCTTACGGGGACGGGAAAATTCGCTCTGATCCGCTGAGTCTTTTCGTCGTGCTCCATGTGGGCGGGCCTGCAGCTTGCCGCCCCTCCCGTCGTTTTCTTTCGGTGTCCAAGGGCCATTCAATCACTCGAAAAGGCAGTTGTTGAATTTTTTCCGCTCTGTCGGCCTTCTGGCCGTATGGAGCGTTGTTTTGAGACAGGGGGCCTCGGGGTGAGGGAGTTTTGTTTTGCGGCCGTGGTGTTCGCCACCTATTGCATTCAGGGGGTTACGGGGTTCGGAGGAACGGTACTGGCCTTGCCGTTTGCCGTTCGGCTCGTTGCCGATCCGCGCGTGGTTGTCCCCGTCCTGACGCTTCAGTCCCTCATTTTTTGTGCGTGTTTTCTCCTGATGGATCGTTCCGGCGTCGTATGGCGGAAGGTTGGAATCATGGTTTTTTATCTCTCGCTGGGCGCTCCGGTCGGCGTGTTTTTTTTCAAGTCCATACCGCCCTCGACCTTCAAGCCCGTTCTGGGGGCCCTCATCGTCGCCATAGCCCTGTGGGGGATTGCGCGTGCACGGTGTGCCCGTTTGGCTCGTTTCGTTCCGGGGCCCATCCTGAGTCGACTCATGCTTGTCCTCGGGGGCGCCGTACAGGGTAGCTTCGGTTCGGGCGGTCCCTTTGTCATGCTCTACGCGGAGACCGCGTTCAAGGACAAGGGAGAGTTTCGCACCTCCCTGCTGGCCCTTTGGTTTCTCAGTAACCTGATCGTCGTGCCGCAGTATTTTCTGGCGGGAATCGACGTCCCTCAAGTCCTTTCCCTGACCGCCTGGAGCATTCCGGCGGTGCTTGTGGGGCTTATCTTGAGTCTTCCATTGCACAGGCGGCTTGGGCAGAGATCCTTCCTTCTGGTGCTCTACGCTTTCCTTTTCCTGGCGGGGCTGTTCACCCTCCTCGCGGCTTGATCGTGGCGGCCGGCGAAACGGAGGAACGGTTCGTCCTGGACCTGGGGCCGCTGGGGGGCGGGAGCTGTCTGTGCACCGTACGGAGAAGTGTACGCGCCAGGCGACTGCGCTTGATCGTCAACGGTACGGGGCTGACGTTGGTGGTGCCGATGGGGCATCCTCCCCTCCGGGAGGTCGATGCCCTTCTTGAGCCTCATAAAGCCTGGATCGTCAAAAGCCTCGAAAGGGTGCACATTTCATCCGTGGCTCGTCACGCCGGTGACGTGGAGGAAGCCCCGCCAAAGCGGATTCTTCTGAGGGCGCTGGGGGAGGAATGGCGCGTCGTTGCGGCGGATTCCCCCGAGGAACGCCTGTCCGCAAAGGACGGCTTTTTGCGTTTGCCGCAGGACTTCCGTAAGGAGGAGGCCTTCGCCGCCCTAAGGCGCTGGGTGCTCCTCCGGGCCCGCCGGGCTTTGCCCCCTCTCCTGATGGAGCTGGCCATGGAGCATGGGCTCGCCGTGGGAGGCGTCTCGGTCAAGGCAATGAGGAGCCGATGGGGGAGCTGTTCGTCCAAGGGCAATATCAGCCTGAACTCCCGCTTGCTGTTTCTTCCCCCCAATCTGGTGAGGCATGTCCTTCTGCACGAGCTCTGTCACATTACGGAGATGAATCATGCACGGACCTTTCACGACCGCCTGCGGGAGATGGACCCCGAGGCGGAACGCCACGCCGCCGAGCTCAAAGGAGGCTGGGGGTTGGTGCCGCGATGGGCGCGTTAATTTTTTTCCGGGTTCGTCTTCCTCGAGGACATGCAGCGGCCGCAACCGTGGCATCCCTTGGGGCAGGGCCTCGAGGTTCGGGTACGGCAATGGATGGCAAAAAAGATGCAGAACACGGTGACGCAGATCACGATCAAACCCCATGGCATGCGGTCGATCCCCTTCGCTTATTTTTCCAAGACGCGAAAGCAGCCGAAGAAAGTCCTGCTCCGTGCAACCTCGGAGGAGGGGGCTTCATCCCCGATTTCCGTCGCTATCTTGCTTTCAGCCGAGCACCCAGGCGCTCGATCGTTCGGAGCCAGCGGATGACCGGGCTTTCACGGAACTCGATGGCCTGGACGGGACACATCTCGTGGCAACAGTAGCAGCGAATGCATTTTCCGTAGTCGAAGCTCAGAGTGCGGTTGGAATGGATCAGAGCCCCGGCGGCACAGACGGCCTCGCAGCGGCCGCAACCGATACAGCGGGAGGGAACGTGGACCGGACGGGATGTCAGGGCACGCTCCCAAATCCGGGCAAAGGGCAGGCGGGGCAGGAGCCTCAGTCCGCGAGGGGTCGGGATGTCCACGTTCGGAAAGACGTGATCCGGGGCAAAGTCCCCCGCCAAATCGTCCTCGTTCAGGACGCACTGCGGGAGCCCCCTTTTTTTCGCCGCCAGCCACAGGGGAAAGTCCTCCGGAGCCGCTCCCATCATTCGGCCCAGCCAGAGGTCCAGCGCCAAAGCGTCCTTGGAAGCGGCCAGAACCCCGTAGGGTCGAGGCTTTCCGCTCGTCGGCCCCATACCGTCCATGCCGATGATGCCGTCCAGGATCGTCAGGGCCGGGGCGATTCCGTCATGGATGTCCAGAAGCAGGGCAGCAAAACGCTCGCAACTCAGGCCCACGTCGTAATGCCAGGAGGCCTTGCGCCGTCCGACGACGCAGCCAAAAAGGTTCTTCACGCCGAGCGTCAGAAGCATCTGGCCATGCGTCTTCATTTTGGGCAGATTGATGATTGCGTCGGCCTCCAGGACCTGACGGGAGATCTCGATCTTGCGGAATTCGGCGCCCTGTTTCGCGGGCATCGGGACCGGGTCCGTCAGTTCGACACAGGGGATCCCGAGTTCCCGGGCCACACTCATGAACCCGGCCCTCTCGGCTGCGGGCACGAAGGACTCGATTCCCGGACTGTCCGCGATGAAGGGACGACCTCCTGACTCCAGAACCTGCCGGGCTACCGCGCGGACGACCGACGGATCCGTCGTGACACGCCGTTCGGGCGCGTGTCCGGCCACGAGATTGACCTTCAGAAGAACCCTGTCCCCGCGTGCAACGAAACGGCCGATACCGCCGAAGTGCTCGAAGGCCGCCCGGACGGCCGAATCGACCTGGGAAAGATCGTAGCTCGATCGGCGGAGCAACAGAACCTTGCCGGACATCCCTGCCGTGGACACCCCTTTCAGGACTCTGCCCGGAGCTGTTCCCGAGTTTTTCGCTCGGTCTCCCGGTCGATCCGACTGTTGCGGAAATAAAGGGCCGTCTCTATGGCCACAAGCGTAAAGTTGATGGAGTAGGGGATGAGCAGGAAGGCTCGAAATCCGTCGACCAGATAGACCTTTGCTATTCCGGCCGAGTAGCCAAGCAGGATCACCGAGAGAAAACCCAGGCTCTTTCCCCTGGCTGTACGTGCCCTCCAGGATTTGAGGATGGACAGAGGCCAGGCGGCTCCAAAGCAGACCAACATCATCGTCTCCAGAAAATGAACCCAATTCACGAAGGGTGAGCTCCTTTCGGTTCCGCGCTCTCTTTCACGAGGCTGCGGGAGGTCGTTTCGTTCGAGGCCCCATCATAGCACATCGTTTCGTTGAGGTGGAGTGCAGACGCCTCGGCACCTTTTCTCATTTCAATTTCTGGTTTACACTATACAACCGGAGTTCGTCCATTCTACGATGGAAGCGGAGGCGTTGCCGTGCAAGCATTCGATTATTCTTTTGACCTCGACGGCTATATTTCCAAAGAGCGTTTCGCCCGGTTGAAGGCGTTCTCGGCAGACAAGGAAACTCCTTTTGTAGTGCTCTCCCTCGGGGTCGTCGCCGGAAAATACGACAGCCTGAGGAAGGCCATGCCCTATGCGGACATCTACTATGCGATCAAGGCGAATCCGGAAAAGGAGATCCTTAAGCTACTCATCGAACGGGGCAGTTGCTTCGATATAGCCTCTATCCATGAGCTGGATCTGATGCTGAATCTGGGGGCGGCTCCGGACCGGCTGAGCTATGGGAACACGATCAAGAAAGCGCGGGATATCCGTTACGCCTACGATAAGGGGGTTCGCCTCTTTGCCTCGGACTCCGAGGGCGATGTGCGCAAGCTGGCGGCCAACGCTCCGGGGAGTGACGTATTCTTCCGGATCCTGGCGGACGGGAGGGGAGCGGACTGGCCCCTGTCCCGAAAATTCGGAGCCCAACCCGAGGTGATCTTCGATAACATCCTGCTGGCGAAGACTTTAGGGCTGAATCCCAGAGGAATATCCTTCCACGTGGGATCCCAGCAGAAGGACGTGACCCAGTGGCGCATGGCCATCGAAACCTGCAAGGAGCTCTTCGAGGCCACGGCGGATCGGGGAATTGCACTGGATCTGATCAATATGGGGGGCGGGCTGCCGGCGCACTATCGGACCCCGATCGAGGAGACCTACGTCTATGCCGCCGAGATCACGGACTACCTGAGGGAGTTCTTCGGAGACGAGTTTCCCCGAATCATCATTGAGCCGGGGCGCTATATGGCCGGCGACGCCGGTGTGCTCGTCACGGAGGTCGTCCTGGTGTCCCATAAGGAGCGGGAGGGCGGGCTCCCCTGGATTTACCTGGACGTCGGAAAGTTCGGCGGGCTCATCGAGACCATCGGCGAGAGCCTGCGCTACCCCATCTACTCCGAGCGGACGGGGGAGAGCCGGGACTACATCCTGGCCGGGCCGACCTGCGACAGCATGGACGTGCTCTACGAGAAAAATCTGGTCCGTCTTCCCGTGAATGTGGATGAGGGAGACAGGCTTTACGTCTTTACGACGGGGGCCTATACCCAGACCTACAGCTCCGTCTTCTTCAACGGTTTTCCCCCCTTGAGGAGCTACGTCGTCGAGTGACGGACTCAGAGGTCGAGGCCCATCCATCGCACCAGCCAGGGGTAGACCTCCTTGATTGGGGCGGGATTGATGCTGTATACGATGAACGCTCCCATCGCCATGGTGAAGTGAAAAACGGAAAGGAAGAAGCCCCGATAACGATCGGCACGGGCTATCCGTGCCAAGGCGTATTCGCAGCAGACGAAGCCGGTGATGAAATAAAGGGCTTTTCCCGTGGCCGGGTTCTGGGCATAGGCCATGCAGCGCAGGACGCACCAGGCCGTCCAGCCGGTCAGGATCCAGGTGAGGATCAGGGAGATCAGGATTTGGACGAGCAGCGAGATGGGGGTGCCCAGACGTCCCATCGGGGAGGCTCCGTTTTCCATGTCCTCCAGTGCGTCGTAGACGGGATGGAGCAGGGGCATGACATAGCGTGGCACCAGATCCGATAGGGCCCATGTCGCAAATACGAGCCAGCCGGCAAAGTCGAGGTAGTGCACGATAGGCCTCCTTAATATAAAATGGGTCCGTTCCCCTGTCGGGACGGGGGGTTCAAGCCTTGAGGAGGTGAGCAACCTGGAAATATCCGAAAGCATTGCGCGCTATTCCATGGACATGGCCGCCGTACGGGTGAGCAGCGCCGTGCAGGCGTCGATGTTGAAGAACGTGATGGAGCTCGAGCGGGCGACCATGGCTCAACTCCTGCAGTCTATGGGGGTGGGCGGGGCGCTGGACGTCCAGGCGTAGGCGTCTCGCGAAGCTCTTTCGTGAGGGCATATCCCTTTTGGGGGGTGTGCCTTCATCGTTCTCGGTCGCTACGGCGAAATCTGCATCTTGCGTTTCCCGGTGGAACGGGATGAGTTGATGTTGCGTGTCGTTTGCGGAAAGATGTCGTGTACGGGATCGCTTGTGGGGTCTTCCGGATCCCTTGTCAACGGAGGCGATGGGCGGCGGCAGCGGGCCTTCATCTTGGCTCTCTGCCGTTTTTCGGCGTCCGTAGTATCGGGTGAGAGGATGTCGGCAAGCAGGCAAGCCACGTACATCTCGAGAAATTCGTGGAAGGATTGCAGGGATTTTCCGGTAAGCTTTCGGATCCGATTGAGCCGATAGCTCAGGGTGTTTCTGTGGATATGGAGCTCGTCGGCAGTGCTCTGATGATGAAAAAAGTTCTTGACGTAGGCCAGGATCGTCTTTCTCAGGTCCTTGTCGTCGGGGGACAGTTCGATCTGGGAAAGCCGATCGGATACGAAACGCCTTTGCCGATCAAGTGGAAGGCTGGAGAGGAGATACTCGAAACGCAGGTCCTGGATATCATAAACCCCGGGACGACGGAAGAGCGTCTTCCCAAGATGTACCGCCTCCCATGCGCTGCGGTAGGAAAAGGAGAGTTCGGGCACCCCTTCGAAGAAAAATCCGATCCCGATCACCGCAGACAGTTTCTTTTCCGTCAGCTTTTTAAGGACGAGAAGGGAGTTGTCGTTGACTCGCTGGTAGACTTTCTCCTTGTCGTTTCGGATCTGAGGGGAGATGGAGCAGAAAATGGCGTATTTGTCGCTTTTCAGGGAGATGGAAACGTCGTTGGGATGATTGAATATGCCCCTTATATCCATCAGAATGCGATTTTTCAGCGCCTGGATGAAGCTCTCGGCCTCTCCGCCGCTTTCCCAGGAGTTTTTGCCCCATTGTTCACGGGTGAATCGTTTGAAGTGATGGATGTCGAATACGATGGGAACGTAAAGAAAGTCCGGAGCAAAGCCGAGACAGCGGGCTCTTGTCTCGAGCATGCCGAGATCGCTGATGCCGGGGACGTAATTGACGAAGTCGGAGATAACGTCCTGAATGGCATTTTCCTTGAGGAAAGCGGTCTGCAACCGTTGCCGTTCTTTCAGGACCATCTCGATCTGCCGCTTTATGGCCAGGGCAAAAGGACGCACACAACCGGCCTCCCCCAGGACTTCCACGGAGCCCACCACCTCCATGCACGCATCGAACAGGGGAACGGCGATTCCTGAGCCGTCGATCTTCTCTGCATTGTGCTGCAGTGCAGCCCTTTTCCTTTCCTGGGCAGGTTTCTCCAGAAGTGCAAGGCATAGTTTTCGGGGTGTTCCCAGGAGAGACGCGGAGGAGGCGCTGATGACGAGCCCCAGAGCATTTGTGACGATCAGGGGAAAGGATACGATTTGCGTCATGGTGTTGACAACTTCCTGTGCGATGCCTTTGAAGGTATCGGAGTCGAGCATCAATCAAACCTCCTGTGCAAAACGCATAAAAAACGAATTGCAAAGCAATTCATGTCTGTGGATTTTCAACGGTGCAAGACCGTCTTAAATTGTATAACATGACTGCGTTGGGAAACAAGTGTCTCGCATTAATGCCACGATATTCAGATTTTAGGGAGCCTGTTTTCGTGGCCTTTTTGCACAAAAAAGGAGGATAAGCAGAATGGCAAAGGTAGTTAATTCGTGGAATGACTTCGATCCTCTGAAGCATGTCATCGTCGGGCGTGCGGACAATTGTTGCATCGCGCCGTCCGAGCCCGCATCGAAGGCGAAGGTTCCCCTGGACAGCCCCATGCGCGGCATGACCGGCCCCCGTCCTCTGGACACGGTCGAGAAGGCAAACGCCCAGCTCGATAATCTGGTCAAGATCCTCGAGAAGCACGGCGTCAAGGTTGACCGCCCGGAGCCCATCCAGTGGAACCAGGCCGTCGTGACGCCGCACTTCATGACCGGAAGCATGTTCGGATGCATGCCTCCGCGCGACGTCCTCCTCACGATCGGCAGCGACATCATCTGCGCCCCCATGTCCTTCCGTTCCCGCTTCTTCGAGTATCTGGCCTACTCCAAGAATCTGCGCACATACTTCGATCAGGATCCCGACTTCCGCTGGTTCTTCGCTCCGCGCCCCGAGCTGGGGGACGCCAGCTACGACATGCACTACTATGACGGCGACATCACCGAGGACGTGCTGCTCGAGCGCACGGCGAAACTCGAGATGGTCACCACGGAGCATGAGATTCTCTTCGACGCGGCGGATGTCCTGCGCCTGGGCAAGGACCTGTTCATCCAGCACGGCCTGACGACCAACCGCAAGGCCATGGAGTGGATTCGCCGCATGTACCCGGACTTCCGCATCCACGCGGTGAACTTCCCCGGGGATCCCTATCCCATCCATATCGACGCTACCTTCGTGCCGCTGCGTCCCGGTCTTATCCTGAACAACCCGCACCGCAAGCTGCCGGCCGACCAGAGGAAGATCTTCGAGGCGAACGGCTGGGAGATCGTGGAAGCGGCGATGCCCGCCCACAAGGAGCCCCCGGCGCTCTGCTACTCCAGCGTGTGGCTGTCCATGAACTGCCTCGTTCTCGACCACAAGACCGTTCTCGTGGAGGCGAGCGAGGTCCATCAGCTGGAGCAGATGGACAAGCTGGGAATGAACGTCATCCCCGTGCCCTTCCGCGACGCCTATCCCTTCGGCGGCGGTCTCCACTGCGCGACGGCGGACGTCTACCGCGAGGGCAAGTGCGAGGACTACTTCCCCAAGCAGGTGGCGGATCCCACGCTCGTCGAGTTCGGCAAGATGAGGAATGGTTAAAAAGCTGCGATCTGATCTAAAGAAGGTTTCGGTCTAGCATAACGTTTTTGGAGGTTTGCCTGGCTGCCATAGTCATTGAGCTCGACAAACCTCCTTTTTCGTCCGCCAGGCTTTTTAAAATATTTGCTGAATAAGGAGGATGCCATGCTGGGTTCATGGACCTTGGATGCATTCGCGATAGGCAGCGTTATCCTTTTTGCCGTTCCGATCATTGCCTGTATCCGCAGGCAAATTAAACAGGGAAAAGGGAAGTGTGACTGATGACCAGCGTAGCCATTTACAGATGGGCCATCTTTTTTCTGGCGTCGGCCATACTTATTGGAGTGGGCTGGTGGACCAACGTCAGGCTCAAGAAAAAAGCAGCGACGGCTCACCTGTCCAGTGAGGACGAGAAGGCGTTCCTGCTCGGCAGCAACGAGATGGGCCCCTTCATAGCGGCCGGCACCCTTATGGCAACGGGCTACAGCGGCTGGGGCTTTATAGGCTCGCCGGGGACGGCCTATGCCTACGGGACCATCGAGGTTCTTGCGAACTTCTTCTTCGCTCCGGCCATTACCTTCGGCTCGCTCTTCTTCGCGGGCTTCATGCGCAAACATGGCGAAAAATACGGGGCGCTGACCGTGCCGGAGTACCTTGCCAATACCCACAGGGGCTCGCACGGCATGCGCCGTCTCGTTCACTTCTTGGCAGCCATTGCTACCTTCATATTCATGTCGGTCTACATGATAGGCCAGATTCGCGCCGTCGCGAGCGTCGCGTCGGAATGGCTCGGGACGTCGGTCCATATCTCGGCCGTCATCTTCATGGCGGTCGTCATGATCTTCACCATGCAGGGCGGGCTTCTGGCCGTGGCGATCACCGACACGATCATGTGCTGCGGCATGGTCATCGCCTCGGCCATCGTCTACTACGTCATAATGCAGGATGTGTCGCTCACGGAGCTCATCGCCAAGGTCAGCGAGATCAATCCGGAGTTCATGAACCCCACCACGTCGAATCCCTACGGCAATCCCAAGTACAGCGTGTTCCTCGTCTTCGTGTACGCCATGCTCTTCACTACGGTTTTGCCCTACATGTCGGTTCGCTTTCTCGCCATGAAGAAGAATATGAATATCCCGCTCGTCGCGCTCTTCATGGCACCGATGGGGTTTGCCATGAGCTTTGTCCCCATGGTCGGTATCTACATGTTCTACAAGGATCCCACCTGGCCGCAGACCCTGGCGGCTGGTGCTCCGGCGGGCGCGCACGTTGCGGATCACGCGATGCCGGTCTTTTTGAACACCTACCTGTCGCCTGCCGTGGCCAGCATCATATCCCTGTTCATCATATTCGCGATGCTGTCCACCATAAGTTCCGTGCTTCAGGTGCAGGCATCGGCACTTTCGCACGACCTCTTCGTCTCGGCTGCGGGCAGGGAGTCGAAATATGCCAACACCCTCAACCGCGGCGCTGTCGTCGTCACGACGGTGTTGGGCATCGTGTTGACCTTCTTCGCCCCTCAGGGCATGTTGAACCGTATCGCCTACATAGGCACCGGAGGCCTCATCTCGATGCTGGTCGGGCCGACCATAATCAGGACGTTTATCGACGGCAACCTGTTGACCTGTCTGCTCTCGATGGCCACGGGGTTCTTTGCCAATGTCTACCTCGTTATCTACGGCGGGCTCGGATGGGTCGAGGCGCCGATCATTGCAGGCATCGGCGGCTCGCTGGTCTACATGATCGTCGGCTACATCACCAACGGGATGCGCCGCGAACCCTTACCCTTGCCGATCGCCGAATCGACGAACTGACGCCTGGCGTCGGATGGTACCGCGCCGGAAAATGCGCTGTGGGGAGGTATTCTTTCGTCCCCGGCTCTGAAGCGCATTTGCCGGCGTTTTTTAAGTAGTATCCTTATCAGGATTAGGAAAAAGGAGGACGGAGGCGGTATTTGCTGCTTTCATGCAGGCATATGGACCGCCACGAGAAAGAAGCGACATGAAAAAAATTCAGGTGTTCTCCGAAATAGGAAGGCTGAAACAGGTTATCCTCCACAGGCCTGGCAACGAGCTCTGCAACATCTCCCCCGATCTGATGACGGATTTCCTGTTCGATGAGGTTCCGTTCCTGCGGGGCGCGATTGCGGAGCACGACGCCTTTGCCGCCAAGCTCAGGGATTGCGGGGCCGAGGTGATCTACCTTGAGGATCTCGCTTCGGAGGCCATCGAGAACGGCGGGGTGCGCGAGGCGTTTGTGGACGAGTTCATCGGCGAGACCTATGTGACTTCCAAAGACGAAATCCGGATGCTCAAGGATTTCCTGCTGAGCATTCCCAAGACGCGGGATATGGTGCTGCAGATCATGGCCGGCAACCGCCGCACCAGTTTCCCGAAGCGTGAATACACGTCGCTCGTCGACTTCGTGGACACGGAATACCCATTCATCACAAACCCGATGCCCAACCTCTATTTCACGAGGGACTCCTTCTCCATTATTGGTTCCGGCGTTTCGTTGAACCATATGTGGAGCGTCATCCGCAACCGGGAAACGCTCTTTGGGAAGTATATCTTCAAATATCACCCGCGCTTTCAAAACTCCGCCATCCCCTTTTACTACGACAGGGACATTCCGTACAATATCGAGGGCGGCGATCAGTTGGTCCTGAGCGATAAGGTCCTGGCGATCGGTATCTCGCAGCGCACCGAAGCGAGGGCCATCGAGATCTTCGCCGAGAAGCTCTTTGCGGGCCCCGATGGATTCGAGACGATCCTGGCGTTCAAGTTTCCCGCCAAGCGCGCCTTCATGCATCTGGACACGGTCTTCACCATGGTGGACCGGGATCTTTTTACAATACACCCGGAGATCCAGAAGCACCTCGAGGTCATCGCGGTGACGATGAAGAACGGGGAACTGAAGTTCGAGCATCAGGGGCGCGTGCTTGAAGATGTGCTTCAGAAGTACCTGCACCTCGATAAAGTCAGACTGCTGCCTTGCGGAGGAGGCGACCCCGTCGACGCGCCCAGCGAGCAGTGGAGCGACGGATCCAACACCTTCGCCGTCGCTCCAGGCGAGATTATCGTCTATGACCGCAATGTGGTCACGAACAAGCTCCTCGAGGATGCGGGTGCCAAGCTGCACGTCATACCGTCCGCCGAGCTCTCTCGGGGACGCGGAGGGCCTCGATGTATGACCATGCCCTTGTTCCGGGAAGAGATTTAAGCACAAAGAGATTTATCGTAAAATGTAGAATGTCTTCGTGCGTTTCAGAGTTTTTTCATACTATTAACACAGCTCTTGGGTCACGCTCTTACATAAATCAAATTTTATTTGAGGAGGCAACACACGAAATGAGCAAGAATTTGAGAGGCAAAAGCTTTTTGAAGCTCCTGGACTTCACACCGGAGGACGTCCGCTACCTTCTGGATCTGGCCAGGGACTTCAAAAGCCTGAAACGTACCGGGACGCCCCACCGCTACTTGGAGGGCAAGAACATCGTCCTGCTTTTCGAGAAGACCTCCACGCGGACGCGCTGCTCCTTCGAGGTGGCCGGTCTGGATCTGGGGATGGGGGTCACCTATCTGGATCCCGGCAGTTCCCAGATGGGTAAGAAGGAGAGCATCAGGGACACGGCTCGTGTTCTCGGCAGGATGTACGACGGCATCGAGTACCGGGGCTTCAGCCAGGAAATCGTGGAGGAGTTGGCCAAGTTCTCCGGAGTCCCGGTGTGGAACGGCCTTACCGACGACTTCCATCCCACCCAGATGCTTGCGGACCTTATGACCATGGAGGAGCACTTCGGCCATCTCAAGGGGCTGAACTTCGTGTTCATGGGAGATGCCCGGAACAACGTCGCGAACTCCCTGATGATCGCGTGTGCTATGATGGGAGTCAACTTTACGGCCTGCGCCCCCAAGGATCTGTTCCCCAAGGCCGATCTGGTGGAAAAGGCGAAGGAGATCGCCAAGCGTCAGGGATGCACGATCCGCCTGGAGCCGGACGTCAAGACTGCGGTGACAGGAGCTCACGTGCTCTACACCGATATTTGGGTTTCCATGGGAGAGCCCGACGAGATTTGGGAGAGCCGGATCAAGTTGCTCTCGCCCTATCAGGTCAACAAGGCCGTGATGGATATGGCCGATCCGGAGGCGATCTTCCTGCACTGCCTGCCCTCCTTCCACGACAGGAAGACGTCCATCGGAGAGGACATCTACAAAAAATTTGGCCTGCCGGAGATGGAGGTCACGGACGAGGTTTTCGAGTCCGACCGCTCTAAGGTCTTCGATGAGGCCGAGAACAGGATGCACACCATCAAAGCCGTCGTCTACGCGACGCTGTGCTAGAGGAGGAAACGTAATTTTGAGCAGAGTTGTAGTGGCACTGGGAGGCAATGCCCTGGGGCATACTCCCGCAGCGCAGATCGAGGCGGTACGCAAGGCCGCTCCTTCCATCGTCGGGCTGATCGCGGCCGGACACCGTGTGGTCCTGGGGCATGGCAACGGCCCACAGGTGGGTATGATCGACAGCGCTCTGGACTATTCCGCCCACGGAACCCTTAAGACTCCGGAGATTCCGTTGGTGGAGTGCGGCGCCATGAGCCAGGGATATATCGGCTATCACCTGCAGCAGGCCCTGCAGGCGGAGCTCGAGAAGCAAAAAATTGCCAAGGACGTCGTAAGTGTTGTGACTCAGGTGGAGGTCAGTTCTGCAGATCCGTCTTTCAAGGATCCCTCCAAGCCCGTCGGCAATTTCTGCACCAAGGAAGAGGCCGAGCGGATCGGCAAGGAAAAGGGCTGGATCTTTATCGAAGATGCGGGCAGGGGCTACAGGCGGGTCGTTCCCTCCCCGGAGCCCATGCGCATTGTCGAGCTCGACGCCATCAAAAAGATGATGGACATGGATATGGTCGTCGTCGCCGTGGGCGGCGGGGGCATCCCCGTCGTTCGTGACGGCGAACGGCTCAAGGGCATCGATGCGGTTATCGACAAGGACAAGAGTTCCGCTCGGCTGGCTGCGGACCTCGATGCCGACGCCCTGGTGATCCTCACTGCGGTGGACAAGGTCGCCATCCGTTTCAACAAGCCCGATCAGAAGGACCTAGACCGGCTGACGGTCACGGAGGCGAAGGAGTACATCGAACGGGGCGAGTTCGCCAAGGGCAGCATGCTGCCCAAGGTACAGGCCTGTTTGGCTTTCGTGGAAGGCAAGCCCGGACGCAAGGCCGTCATCACCTCTCTGGCGCTTGCCGGAGAAGCCTTGAAGGGCGGCGTGGGCACCGTTATCGAGGGACTGTAGCAAAGCGGAGTCCCTTCCGTTTCTCCAAAGATAAAGCCGGGAACGAGCCTGAGCCTCGTTCCCGGCTTTATCTTTGGAGAAAACTCACGCGTCTTCGACCAAAGGTTTGCTGTAGGTGTACTCCGCATCCCAAGGGAAGAGGATCCAGGTATCCTGAGAAACCTCCATGATAAAGGTATCCACGAAAGGACGTCCCTCGGGTTTGGCGTAGACCGTGGCAAAGTAGGCGTTGGGCAGCAGGGAACGAACCACCTGGGAGGTCTTGCCGGTATCGACCAGGTCATCGATGATCAGCCAGTCTCTGCCGCCGCTGGGCGATTGGATGTCCTTCAAAATGTTGGGCTTTCCCTGGGTCCTGAGCGTGTAGCTCGAAATGCAGACCGTGTCCACAAGTTTGATGCTGAGCTCCCGTGCGATGATTGCCGAAGGGATGAGACCGCCCCTCGCGATCCCCACGATGCGCTCCCACTTCCTTATCCCGTGAAGCCGCGAAGCCAGAATCTTGCAATCCTGATGAATCTTTTCCCAGGATATGGAGCAGGTCTTGTGATAGCGCTCTTCGGAACCCATAACGATAACCTCCGTCAATGATTTGAAAAATTCCCCTCCATCTTTTGGGGAAAACAACGATCAGGAAAATAGCCGTTTGCCCGATGTTTAAGTTCGCTTGTGGAGAGGGACAACCCCCGAAACCTCTCCTGTGAAAGGTGAGGAAAGGCAAGGCATTCCATTTAAAAGGACACGATGCCGGTTCGAGAAGAAGCATAGCATAAGCCAAGGCTTTTGTGTGCTCCTTTTGTCGTTTTTTGGGTTTGTCCTTTGCTTCCGATTGCGATAAAATTATGAACAGCAGCTCATTTCGTTTTAAGGAGGGTTTTGGTTCCTATGAAAAAGCGAGGCCTGTTCATATTCATGTTGTGCGTTTTTCTGGCAGCGGGGGCCGCAGTGGCGGCCGAGCCTATCCCCCTTGAAAAAATCAACCCCAGTTACATCTATATCGGGCCGGTCGGAGACGGCGGCTGGACCTATATGCAGGATGCCGGGCGCGAGAAGACCGACAAGGACTTCCCCGGCCTGAAAAGCACGATAGTCGAGTCCGTCCCCGAGGGCCCGGCCGTCGTGCCGGTCCTGGAGAAGCTCGTTCGTCAGGGAAAATCCAAGCTGATCTTTGCCTGTTCTTTCGGATATATGGATTTTGTGATGGATGTCGCCAAAAAGTACCCGGACGTCACCTTCATGCACGTCTCCGGCTACAAGCGCGCCGACAACGTGGGAACGTTGTTCGGCCGCATGTATCAGCCCCGCTATCTTTCCGGGCTCGTTGCGGGAAGCATGAGCAAATCGGGCAACATCGGCTACGTCGCCGCGCACCCCATTCCCGAGGTCATCCGCATGATCAACGCTTTTACCTTGGGCGTCCGCAAGGTCAACCCCAAGGCTACGGTGAAGGTGATATGGCTGTTCTCCTGGTTCGATCCCGGCAAGGAGAAGGAGGCCGCAAAGGCCTTGATTGACGCCGGATGCGATGTCCTGGGCATGCATGCGGACACCGGCGCCGTAGCTCAGGCTTGCGAGGAGGCCAAGGTGTACGTCGTCGGCTACAACAACGACATGAGCAAGTACGCGCCCACGATGCACATCACCGCACCGATCTGGAATTGGGAGAAAATGTTTGCGCCCATCGTACAGCAGGTTGCGGATGGAACCTGGAAGTCCGAGGCGATCTGGGCGGGGATGAAGGAGGGGGCGGTGGAGCTCGCTCCGTTCGGCCCCGCGGTCCCCGAGGATGTCCGTAAGCAGGTGATGGACGATCAGGAGAAAATCGTAAAAGGGGAGTGGGACGTTTTCACGGGCCCGATCAAGGATCAGAAGGGCGAGGTTCGGGTCAAAGAGGGCGAGAGCATGTCCGATTCCGATATCTGGAGCATGAACTGGTTTGTGGAGGGAGTTTCCGGGGAAATTCCGAGGTGATTGTGCAAGCAAGGGCGCGCCCAAGGCGCGCCCTTGGCTTATGAATTGCGGGCTATAGCAAAAAGCAAAAAACGGAACCCCGAAGGATTCCGCCCGTTTTGCCCGCTCAGGCGACGCTGGCCGCTCTCCTGACAAATCCGGATTTCAGACACTTCGTGCAGACGCGAACCTTGAAGGTCGCTCCGTCGCCCGCGTCGATTCGGACGCTCTGAAGATTGACCAGCCAACGGCGGCGCGTGTGCCGATTCGAGTGGCTGACCGCATTCCCCGTTACGGGACCGCGCCCGCAGCACTGACAGACCTTTGCCATTGCAGTTCCCCTCCGTTTCTGTAACCTCGATCGACAAAGAGGGCTCTGCCCTCTCCCCGATTGATCGCTGCAGAATTTTGACCTCATGGATTTTACCATAACTTTGCCTGAAACGGGAAATGGACGAGGAATTTCTTGAAAAAATTTTTCGCCCTCTCCGCCTGTAAAACGGAGAATTTATCCATTTACAGCATGCCGTAAAAGCTCTATCCTTATCTTGAAAGATCCCCGTACCTGAAGCAGGGGAGTCGTGCCGTCGTGCGTGATGTGGAGGGAGGAGAGGCCATTGTCCTTCGGCAGAAATCTGGAGCGCCTGGATGAGGTGCTGAAACAGCTGGAGTCCGAACCGATGTCCCTGGATGAGGCGTTGGATGTTTTTGAACAGGGCGTATCTCTGGTTCGGGAAAATCGAGAGCTTCTGATGCGAGCGGAACAAAGGGTGAAGATCCTGACTCGCGAGGGGGAGGAGCCCTATGACGGGGCTCAAATCGCGGGTGAAAATGAAAACTAAAGATTGAAAACTAGACTTTTTTGAGCGTTTTTCTACGTTCTGTGCTATGCTTTAGCCACTTATGCAGGAATGTCTGGACAGGATGCTTTGTGCGATCGCTCGGGTGTTCTTTTGCAGTTCCTTTGCGACAAAATTGTGTGGAGGTGTCTGTAATGTCTGCAACGAGAAGGACGGCTACTAATGTGTTGCTGGATACCGCGCTGAAAAATTTTTATGGTGCGGCGGAGGAGATGGGCCTCAAAGATAAGCTGATTTCCATTTTAAGCCACTCCGAGCGCAGGCTTGAGGTCTCCGTTCCGGTCGAGATGGACGACGGTTCCGTTCAGGTGTTCAAGGGGTACAGGGTTCAACATTCCACGGCGCTTGGCCCGGCCAAGGGCGGAATTCGCTTCCATCCCGACGTTGACGCAGATGAATGCGAGGCGCTGGCTATGCTGATGACCTGGAAGTGCTCTTTGGCGGGCATTCCCTATGGCGGTGGCAAAGGAGGGATCAGCTGCGACCCTCTGGTCCTCTCCGTGAAGGAGAAGGAGCGTATGTCTCGGGCTTTTGCGGCTCGGATCGCTCCGATCGTGGGCACCTGGCAGGATGTTCCGGCCCCGGATGTCAACACCGGCGGTCAGGAAATGGTCTGGTTTATGGACACGATCGGCAAGATGCGTGGGCAGGTCGAGCCCGGTATCTTTACCGGCAAGCCGATTTTGTATTGGGGCTCGAAGGGGCGCAATGAGGCTACAGGGCGTGGAGTCGCCACCTGTGGACTGGAATTGATGAAGGTCCTGGGCAAGAATCCCGAGGATATGCGAGTGTCCATTCAGGGCTTCGGCAACGTCGGTAGCTATACGGCGAAGACGCTTGCGGATGCGGGCGCAAAAGTTGTTGCCATCAGTGATATCACGGGAACCTATTATTCTCCCAAGGGCATCGATCTCAAGAAGGCCTTCGCACAGATTCAGTCCCATCCCAAGAAGCTGCTGGAGGGTTTTACCTGCGAGGGCTGCGAGAAACTGGGAATCTCGGATGTTCTTTTCGTGGATTGCGACTTCCTGTTCCCCTGCGCGCTCGATGGCGTTCTGAACGACAAGACGGCGGACAAGGTGAAGGCCAAGTACGTGGTCGAGGGAGCCAATGGCCCTGTAACGCCCGATGGCGACAAAATCCTTGCGGACAAGGGCGTGATGCTCGTCCCTGACTTTCTGGCAAATTCCGGCGGCGTTATCGGCTCCTATTTCGAGTGGGCGCAGAACCTGCAGGGGTTCTTCTGGACGGAGGAGGAGTACAACAACCGCTTGATCCACATCATGAAGGGCAACTTCAAGCGAGTCTGGGACTATGCACAGGCCAAGAACGTCAAGATGCGTCGTGCCGCTTTTATGACCGCCATTCAGCGGGTGGCCGACGTGGAAGAGTTGCGCGGCATTTTCCTGTAGGGTCGGGCTGTAGGAGGGTAGGGCACGTTGAAAGGTAAAGTGTGGGCGGAGGTCGAACGTTTTCGGGACGATATGGTCGAGGCCCTCGGTCGTATTTGTCGGATTCCCGCCGTCTCTCCTCATAATGGGGGAGCGGGCGAGGAGGAAAAGGCCAGAGAGATCGAAAGGCTCGTCAAGGAGCTGGGACTTGGAGAGGTGCGCTGGCACCGGGTCGAGGACGATAAGTCCCCGACGGGCAATCGACCTTCCCTGTTTCTGGAGGTCCCCGGAAAACGGCGGCGTCGCCTCTGTATTCTGACTCACACCGATATCGTTCCGGAAGGGGACCGTTCCCTCTGGACGCTTGATCCCTACCAACCCGAGCTACGGGATTCACGTCTCTATGGCCGAGGGGTCAGCGACAACGGCATGACGCTCATTGCCTCGATCTATGCGCTCAAGGCACTTGCCGAAGCCGGAGTCAGCCCCGAGTTCTCCGTTTGCCTGGTGTTTGCGGCGGACGAGGAGATGGGGAGCAATTTTGGCCTCAAGCCCCTTCTTGATCGCGGACTCTTCCGGGAGGACGACCTCGTGATCGCGCCGGACGGCGGCAACGATGCAGGCGATTTCGTCGAGGTTTCCGAGAAGGCCAACCTGAAGCTTGCTTTTACGGTCACGGGACGTCAGGCTCATGCCAGTCTGCCCCATACGGGACTGAACGCCTGCAGGGCGGCAAATATCCTGGCCGTCGAGGTGGACGAGGCGCTGCACAAGGCATTTCCGGACGAGGATCCGCTCTTCGATCCGCCCGTCTCGACCTTCGAGCCGACCCGCCGCTTTGCCAACGTCCCCAACACGAACACGGTGCCCGGCAAGGAGCGCTTTGAGTTCGACTGTCGCGTTCTTCCCTCCGTCTCGCTGGACAAGGTGCTGGAGGTCGTGGAGCGGGTGCGAAAAGACGTAGAGATGCAGACCGGCGCGTCGATCGAGCTGAAAGTGGGACGAAGCGATGCGGCCCCCCCCACGTCGCCGGACAGCGACATCGTAAAACTGCTCTGCGGCAGCATTCGAGAGGTCCTCGGAATCGAGCCTAAGCTTGGGGGAATCGGAGGCGGTACCTTCGCTGCTCTCTTCCGCAGAAAAGGCATACCTGCGGTCGTGTGGCAACAGGAATGCGCCGGGGTCGCCCATCAACCGGACGAATATACGGAGATCGAGTACCTCGTCAACAATGCGAAGATCTTCGCGATGATGATGATGGGCGGAGCCTGACTCTCCGAGGCCCGGAAAATAAAAAACACTCAACATTCAAGGGGGCCGAAGATCAAGGGCCCCCTTCTTCAAATAGAAGAGTAGAGTCTCGAGCTCCGCTGAGTTATTGTGCGTGTCTCATGAGCGCGTTGTATTGTTCGTCGTTCAGGTCTATGGAATAGAACAGTTTGTAGAAGTCTTTGATCTCTCGTGCCGGATCGGACGTGTATCGGTCGGGGTGGAGCAGGCGTCCCAGCCACTGAATGCCCATCAGGCGATTGACCGATGGAGGATTGGAGACAAAACTGTAGGGGGCGGAGGGAATTTTATATACGCGTCCCTTCTTGACCGCCTGGACCTCGCTCCATATCGCGTCCGTCGTGATCATCTCGTACAACGCGTCGGAATCGGCGAGGACGACCTCGGGGTTCCAGGATAAGACCTGTTCCATGGACACCGTACTGCCGCTTCCCCTGGAGTTCGGTTCGACATCCGCCACGTTGACCGCGCCGACCTTTTCCAGGACCTCTGCGTGGAACGAGCCGCGGGCGTTGGTGTTCAGCCCCGTCTTGCCGGAGGCCCAGTAGACGCGGACCCGCTCGGCGTCCTTCAATTCCTTCCGCACGGAGGCCGCATGATCGAGACGCTTGCGGCAATAGGCGCCGAGCGTCTCTGCGCGCTCGGTATCGCCGGTCAGGGTTCCCAGCAGGGCGTAGGCCTCGGGCAAGGTATCGAGCGTTGCCCGCACGAAGGCCACGGGCATGTTTAATTGCCTTTGCAGGCCGTCCATGTCCTCTCGAATGGTCTTCTTGGCCTCGCCGACGTCGACGACGACCTCCGGGCCGGCGGCGATGAGCGCCTCCATGTTGAGATTTGCGTTCTTGCCGTAAAACTGGCCAAATTTAGGAAGGCCCCAGTAGCGCTCGTTGATGTAAAGACGAGCCTCCTCGGAGAAGTCCGCCGCGATGCCGGCCAGCTTATCCGGGCAGAGGGTGTAGAGAAAAATCTGCGCCAGAGGTCCCGAAGGAGCTACTTTTTGGACCGTCTGCGGAACCGGGACCGTCCGCCCGGCCGAATCGGTGAAGCTGCGCGCCGTCTCCGAGGCCGAGCAAGGCACCGAGCCGATGAGAAGCGCGATCATCGACAAAAGGAACAAACGCCGTAAAGCCTTTCTCATGATGAATCTCTCCTTTCGATCGTGCGATCCTTCCTCAGGAATGCCCTCGTTTTGGGGTGCAGACGACCCCCGTCTTCAAGCGATGAAGCTCCAGCGGGACACCGTACATTCGTTCCAGGATTTCTCGATCCAGGACCTCCTCGGGCAGCCCCATCCGCTCCGTCCGTCCGTCGAGCAGAACCAGAGCCGAATCGGCGAAGGCGAAGGTCTGGTCTGGGTTGTGAGTCGAAACGAGGATGAGGAACCCCTGGCCCGCCAGGTGACGGGCACAGTGCCATATCCGGATCTGATTGCCGTAATCGAGGCTCGAACAGGGCTCGTCCATCACCAGAATTTGCGCATTTTGGGCCAGGGCTCTGGCGATCAGAACCAATTGCAGCTCACCGCCGGAGAGGCGATGGCAGAGACGGTTCGCCAGGTGGGAGACTCCAACGGTATTCATGGCCTCCTCCGCCCGTCGTCTTTCCCGTCGGCCAGGGACGGAAAGGCAGCTCAGGCCGGGGGTGGTTCCCATCAGTACCGCCTCGAAGGCCGTGAGAGGAAGGGCCGCGGGACGTCCCTGGGGAATATAGGCGAAGGCACGGGCCCGTTCGCGGATACTGAGGCTTTTCAGATCCGCTCCCCCCACCTGTATCTTCCCGGCGGAGTAGGGGAGCAGGCCGAGAATACAGCGAAACAGGGTGCTTTTTCCTGCCCCGTTTCGCCCCAGGACGGCCAGCAGCGTCCCTGCCTCGACCGAGAAGGAGACGCCACGGAGGACGCGGCGCGTTCCGTAGTCCGCATGGAGGTTGCAGACGCCAAGATGCCGTTCCGTCATCTCGAGCGCTCCTGTCGAAGGATCAAGTAAAGAAAAAAAGGTGCTCCCGCAAAGGCGGTAAGAATCCCAATGGGCACCTCGCTCGTCGCCATCATCCTGGAAAAGTCGTCGGCTATGGGCAAAAACGCGCCTCCCAGCAAAATGGAAGCCGGAATGCTGCGCCGACAATCGCTTCCGATGAGGGAGCGTGCGAGATGCGGGACGACCAGTCCCACCCATCCGATCATTCCGCTGACCGAGACGCAGGCCGCCGTCACGAAGGTCGCGCAGACTATGGCCGTGCAGCGCACACGATGCACGTGAACCCCCATCGTCTGTGCCTCTTCGTCGCCGACCGACAGCACGTTGATGCGCCATCTCAAAAGGAGCAGGCAGAGCATTCCCAGGAGGATCGGCGGAGCCGCGAAAGAAAGGTCCTGAGATCGGATGGAGGCCAGGGAGCCCATGAGCCAGTAGGTGATGACGGGAAGGGTATTGGCGGGATCCGCTACAAGCTTGAGAAAGGACACTCCTGCAGTGCAGAGGGAGCCGACCATGATGCCCGAGAGCAGAAGTCCCAAGACGGGGTTGCCGCGCACCCGAGAGGCGATCAGGACGACGAGTCCTACGGCAAGCAGCCCGGACAAGAAAGCGCAGACCGAAACCGCCAGGTAGCCGAGTTCCAGATAGAGTCCCAGAGCGGCGCCAAGCCCCGCACCGGCCGAGGCTCCGAGGAGATCGGGGGAGACCAGCGGATTTTGAAATACGCTCTGGTAGACCGCTCCGGAGCATGAAAGCCCTGCACCGATCAGGATTCCCATGAGAACGCGCGGCAACCGCACTCCATAGAGTACCGTCTCCACCTGAGAAGCCCAGTCGGGCGTCAGAGGGAGCAGGGGCGCCGACAAGACGCGCACGACGGTGCCCGGAGCGATGAAATACCGGCCAAGGCCGAGGGAGATGACGGTCGAGGCCATAAACAATCCCGTCAAGAGAAGGAAACGACCTTTGGTGGATTTCATGAGCGTCCCCCCGGGAGGCGGTTGTTGTAGGGGAGGAGAAACTGACGTACAAGCCGCCCCGCCTCTCGTCGTGTTTCCGTCGTCACGGAGAAAAGCCGAGTGCGCGGGCTCGAGAGCAGAGCCTCGCGAAGCTCCCGATGGCGCCGCAGATATTCCTCGGGAAGCCCGAGCGTCCGGGCCAACTTCATGGCGTGAGCGGTGGATTTCAGCACTCCGATGCAGGGCACGCCTCCGTTCAGGACCTCCAGCAATCGTGCGTGAAATGCGTCGAGGAGGATTTCGGCTCCTCCGAACTCGTCGAGCAGAATGAGCCGCTTTTCGGCCGAGGAGGCCAGAAGCGCCAGCCCCGTACCGATGAACACCTCCGCTTGCCACCGCATTCTATCGCCATCACGCTCCAGAAAGATGTTGGGCGCATCCGGAGCGTAGGGGAGTGAGGAATGCCCCGAAAAGTCGGGGGAGGTCAGAGAAAAGGCACGGGTGTTCGCATTTTCGTCGAGCAAGCGCCGTGTCACGAACCCTCCTGCCCAGGAGAGCAATGGCCCCAGTTCCGCCAACAACAGAGTCGTCTTCCCCACCCCCGAGGGGCCTTCGAGAAACAGGTGGCTGCACATCGGGGCCTTTATCTCGCAGGCGGCAGAAGAACGTGAAAACAACTTTGAAAGGCTTCCTGCGCCATTCCCTGGACCACCTTTTCAAATTTTCGGTAGGCCTCCAACAGAGCCCGGCCCTCCGCCGTAAGCGAGGAGCTGCCCCCATTTTTGCCTCCCTGTCGACGCAGGATCAATGGCGTTCCCCATTCGCTCTCCATGTCCCTGAGAATCTTCCAGCCCTTGCTGTAGGACATTCCCATCCTTTGGCAGGCCAGACGGACGGAGTGCGTTTCCTCGATGAGAGAGAGGAGGTCCGAGGAGCCCTGTCCGAAAAAGGGCTTTCTCCGCACCAGACGGATGCGCAGTTCCGGAAAAACGGAGGGCTGCGGAACCTCGGAGGACTGGTCAAAGGGAAGGATTATCCCTCTATCCCGGACTTCGAGGGTGCTGAAAGTCCGGATATGGCGCTTCAGCGCCGCAAAGGGAGGCTGCTCCTCCATCTCCTGGATCTGCAGGAGCTCGGGGATCAGCGCCGTCGAAAGGCCGATGGGATATCCCTCCTTTCCCTCGTGCGTCGGCACGACCGAAGGAGCGTTCGAGGCCAGAACCGCGGCGGCGGCATCCGTGGAGAAAAAGGGGTAGTCCGCCGATGCGAGCAGGACACGCTCGCACTTGCTCTGAAGATGGAGCAGCCCCTCCCTGAGCAGAAGAAAAGAGGGGCTGCCGGACTTGGGAGCGATGCAGAACGCGCTCATATGCGCTACATGTTTTTTCAGGGAGTCCAGACAGTCCGGAGGAGAGACCAGGACGACGAGATCCGCCCCCGCCCGTTGAAAGGTTCGCACTGCCCGATGTACGGGTGACGCCTTTTGTCCTCCTCCGCGAATCGGGGTCATGCCCTCATAGAGATTGGACCCGAAAACGATCAGCAGTGCCCCTGTCGCCATTTCTTTTCCTCCCTCGAGGCCGTTCTCACAAGTTGTTTTATAGAATAACTCGTCTTTGAAATAATAGAGCAAAAAAATGGGGGCGTCAATCGACGGAGTGAGATGGGCTATAAAACAAAAAACAGGAGTAGGTTGGGGCTGCTTGGCGCTCTCCGAGGGCAAAACGCCCCTCGACGATTTCAGTCCCTCGGGGTATGATAAAAGTCAGATTTTCAGTCCGCAAGAAGGGAAGACATTCCGATTGAGAAGCGTCGACTTCCATATCCATCTTTATCCACCGGAGATCATTCGCGATGCGGAGTCCATATCACGACTCGAACCGTATTTCGATGCTCTGACCCACAATCGCGTGCACAAATGGGCCACGGTCGAGGACCTGTTGGCGCGTATGGAGCGCGACGACGTCGAGCGGGCGGTGGTGGGGGGCTTTGCCTTCCAAGATCTCGGACTCTGCCGTATCTGCAACGATTACATTATCGACGCGGTGGAAAAATATCCCGACAAACTGAGTGGCCTCTGTCTTGTCCCCCCTCTGGCACGAGGAGCCGAGGCGGAAGTGTTTCGCTGTGCGGAAGCCGGCTTGCTGGGGGTGGGGGAGCTCTTCCCCGAGGGACAGAACATCGACATCGCGGACCGCGATCAAACGTGGCGTCTCGCCGGAATCCTGCACGAGGCCAATCTCTGCGTGCTTTGGCATACGGCGGAACCCGTCGGACACGCCTATGTCGGCAAGGGGAATGTCGGGCCGAAAGAGGCCGCCGCGTTCTGCATGAACCACCCCGAGGTCAAGACGATCTTCGCGCACTTAGGCGGAGGCTTGTGGCTCTACGAACTGATGCCCGAGATGCGCCTCTATCTCAGAAACGCCCGTTACGATCTGGCGGCGTTGCCCTGGCTCTACGAGCCCGCCGTACTCAGAACGATCGAGAGCGCCGGAGTTGCCCATAAGTTTTTGATGGGGACCGATTTTCCCATCTTGGACTCCTCCCGATACGAGAGGATCTTTGCAGCTTCCGGTGCCGCTCCGGAGGTCTTGGAGCGTATCGCACGGGGGAATGGCTTGGAATTCCTGGCTTCCCTTGGACGCAACGGCAGGGGAGTGCAATATTGAACTCATCGGTATTCCGCTCCCTGCAGTCGCACAATTTCCGGCTCTTCATGAGCAGCCAGATCGTCTCCATGACAGGGATATGGATGCAGCGCATGGCGACGGTCTGGTTGGTGCTGTCGTTGACGGATTCTCCCTTTCTTTCCAGCACCAACGATTTTGCCAGCCAAGTCCCCATTCTTGTTCTGGGGCTTTTCTCCGGGGCTCTTGTCGACCGTATCGACAAGAGGCACTTGATTCAGGCGACTCAGTTTATGCTTCTTCTCCTTGCCCTGCTCATGAGCTTCTTGACCCTGAGCCGCTACGCGACCTATCCGATCATCCTTGCGATCAGCATCGTGCTGGGAGCCATCAACGCCTTCGACATGCCCGCCCGACAGGCCTGTATCAGCCAGATGGTCGATCGCCCCGAGCATCTGGCGAATGCCATCGCCTTGAACTCCGCTGTGTTCAATCTGTCCAGGGTCATCGGACCGACCGTGGCCGGATTCATCGTGGCGGGTGTAGGGGAGGGCTACTGCTACCTGCTGACGGGTATTGCTTTCATCGCACCGATCTATGCGCTGTCCGTCATGCGGCTGCCCCCTCAAAGAGCACCGGAACGCCGCGTCAACGTGGGAGAGTCCATTCGGGAGGGACTGGCTTACGTCGCCGGCAACGGGCACCTCAAAATCGTTCTGCTTCTGGTATGCGCGGTCAGCTTTCTGGGGATGCCGATCTACGTTACGTTCTCGGCCTTCGTCAAGATGGTCCTGAAGGAGGATGCCTCCTTCTTCGGACTCGTCCTTGGAGGTGTGGGACTGGGGGCTTTGTCTTCGACGATCCATATCGCCGCCGCACCCAACATACGAGGCCTTCCCAAAAGAATCCTTTGGGCCCTTATCCTTATGGGCATAGGGCTTACGGCCATGGCTCTGATCCGAAATCGATGGGTTCTCATCGCGATGGCCATGCTGGTCGGCGGAGGGTTGGTCTACTCCACGACGGGCTGCAACACAATGCTTCAGACCTTCATCTCCGATGCCATGAGAGGCCGTGTGATGAGCCTTTACGTCATGGCCTTTTCCGGATTTGCCCCTCTGGGCAGCCTCGCCGCCGGCATCATCATGAACCGCATAAGCATCGTCGGAGCCATTTTTTCGCAAGGTGCGGCCTGTTTCCTTATGGCGCTCATCTACCTGTGCGCCGTCGAAACCCTGGATCGAAACATCGACCGCATCTATGGACGGTAGGCACCAACCAAATATCTTCTGCGGGCTTGAGTAATTTATAATGTCCTATAATGTATCTTATGTTGCATTCAGTCTGGCATAAATGAATGAAATGCTTTAGTTCCATTTTCCTTCAATTCTAAGACAAGTACCTTCAACAACCAGAAGGGAAACAACTTCTTCTCCCAAAATAAACATTCCTGCAAACAATGGTAAAAAATCTATGGAGCTGCTTTCCCACGCTTGAATAAACCAACCGCCAAATGACAGCAAAATCGCGATAAGAATGAAGCCGCACAATTTTATTTCAGACAGAACAAACGCTACCTTGGCCCAGAAAAGACTATGAAGGAAAACTACCTGCAGTAGGAGGAAAAAAACAACCCCTAACGACACATATAAGATACCCCTGACAACCTCAAAGAGGTTAAAGAACCATATGATCCAGAAAAGCATGTGCAAAGCCAAAAATAAAAACTCGATCTCATGTTCAAATATCTTTCTAGGCCAGAGAATTCCTTTCACCTCTCTTTTTTGCTCCAACCCAAGACATGTGCGATAAATGACGGCCATGCCAAGAAATGTTCTCATGAGGATACTCACCCAAAGAGAAACATCCACGAATGTAATGTCATGTGCAAGATAATTTTTAACGAATCCAATAACCCCCAAAAGCCCTCCTAGAGAAAACACCCAAAAACACAGTCTTCCCCAAAAGAGCCTGTTAAAGAAAACAACTTCTATCAAGGAAAAAAGCATGACAACAACAAAACAAGCAAAAAGGAATCTCATACTCCAAGGGAAGGGCTTTATCCGTCTAAACATCAAGTAAACAAAAGGAGTCACTACCCAGAGACACAAGAAAGAGAATTCAACCTTGCCCTTAAGAGGTGGATATTTTGACAGATGTCTCACGCTTATTATGGACATCAGCGTCTCCCTGCATTTCAGCTAAATTGAACTCAGAGGCGAATTTTTTTCAGATTTTGCTGCGCCTGAACGACGGCGGAGATCGTCGAGGCCATAGCGCCGACCTTGTTCGCAGCCTGATGCATGACCTCAATGGCCTCGTCCATCTCTGCGGACGTTTGATTCAGCTTGTCCCCGGAGTCCCGAATCATCGCCTCCATGGATTCCATGGTGGACTTGTTATTGGACAGGCAGTCGGAAAAGGAAGAAAGGGTGCGCTGGATGCTCTCGAAAAGGGAGTCGATGCTGCGCATGCTCTCCATAGTCCCATGTACGGACCCGGATATCTCGTTCACCTTGGCGTCGATGGATTCGGAGGCGTCCTTGGTCTCCGCCGCCAACTCCTGAACATTGCGGGCGACGACGGCGAATCCCCTGCCGTGTTCGCCTGCGCGCGCGGCCTCTATGGAGGCGTTGAGGGCCAAAAGATGGGTCTGTTTGGCGATACGTTGGATGTTTTTGGAGATCTTGCCGATCTCCAAAAACAGCTCCAAGGTCTTCAAGGTAGCGTTCAGGGTGTTTGAGACGTTGTCGCTCATGCCCTCGAGGGTCGTACCCGATCTTGCCATTTCCTCCATCAGGTTGGCGTTGATCGTGTTTATGGCCTCGACCCCCTGCTTCGCATCCCGACAACCGGCTTCGAAGTTCTCTCTCAAAGCCTGCAGAAGCGCATAGAGACGGGAGAAGCGATCGGACGTATCCTGGACCTGATCCTCCACCTTGAGGACGCGTGAAACGAGCACCTCGTCCAGCTGGGACATGAAGGAGTCCATCTGGACGTTGACAAAATAAGCTCCGGCGAGAGACCGTATCAGGGGCAGATTCTTCTGTGCCATGGGGCTTCTCCCGTTGCGTCAATGCCCGTAAATCTGGTCGACGATATCCGATCCGCATCGGAGCCCCCCGAACCAATCGAGAAACCTCTTGACGTTCTCGCGCCCTTGGATCACGGCGCCGTGTTGGGGGGCAATCATCTCGATGTCCAGAGAGGACACGCGGCGCACCCAGCTTCGGCACGCGGCGTTGGAGGCCATGTAGCGCCGATGGAAGGCCTCCATGTACGGAAGATGGCTGTCGAAGTTTTCCACGACGGGATAGCGTTTCCCCTTCGGAAAAAGAGCCGCCCCGATATCCCCCGTGAAGAGGATCTTCGAGAGCGGATCGTACAAAGAAAAACAGCCCGTAGAATGAAGAAAATGGGAGGGGATCATCAACAATTCATTTCCTCCCTCCAGGCTGAGGCGCCCCCCCGCATCGGCGATGGGAACGATGCGCCGTTCGTCATAGACCCCAAAGTGTGGGAGGAAGCGCACCCAGAGTTCCGAGATGTGAACGACGGCCTTTTCCGCCATGGAAAGCCACAGCGTGATCCCCGACGAGACGTCGGGGTCCTGATGGGAGTAAAAGATATGCCGGATATCCTTCAAATCGACGAGTTCGGCCACGTTTGCCAGCACGCGCGGAAAGACGTGGGCTCCTCCTGGATCGAGAAGGACGATTTCCCTTCCGGAGGAGACGACGTACTGATTGGTCTGGACGGCCATCCCCTCCTCCTTTTCCTCCCACCCCAACATGATGAAGTGGTGGTTTTGCTGATCAAAAAGAGCGAAGGATTCCAACTGCTGCACAAAAATGCACCTCCCCCGAACGGAAACGCAGGAAACGCTGCAAAGACCCTTTCAGCAACGGCTCATGCCTCGAAGAGCTCGGAGAGGATCTCCGGAACCCTTTCGATCCTCTTGACCCGGGTCACGTTGCTTCCGCAGAAGAAAAGCCCTTTTTCCCAATTCCCCTTATAGGCGTCGACCAGGGCCGCGGCAATGCAGAAAGTCTCGCGGGTCTTGCGATAGCGGCAGTGGGTCAGGCAATTGGCAAAGCAGGGGTTGCTGGCCACCTCCCCTTCCAGATACTTGGCCACGAAGGGATTGCGTATGGCCCTGCCGGGAAGCCCCGCGGGGCTGTGAATGAGCACGACATCGTCCTCGGTGGCGTCGATGTAAGCCTGCTTGAAGCGATCCGAGGCGTCCCCTTCTTCGGTGCAGGCGAAACGGGTCCCCATCTGGACTCCTTTGGCCCCAAGCCCGAAAGCCCGAATAAGATCGCTGCGGTCCCAGATCCCTCCCGCCGCGATGACGGGGATGTCCGAGCGCATCTCCTCGGCCACGAAACGCACCACTCCGGGCACCGCCGTCTTGAGAGACAATGCCGGATCGTAGACCTGCTCCATGGTCATGGCCCCCAGATGTCCGCCCGCCGTCGCGGGTTCCTCGACCACAAAGGCGTCGGGAAGGCGTCCGTATTGCTTCTCCCAGCGGCGCGTGATCAGGCTGGCCGCTTTTGCGGAGCTGACGATAGGCACCAAGGCCACGTCCGGAAAGTCTTTGGTGTATTCCGGCAGTCTGAGGGGCAGTCCTGCCCCGGAGATAATGATATCCGCCCCGCCCTCCGCAGCGGCACGAACCTGCGTGTCGTAGTCCGTCAACGCCACCATGCAGTTGACGGCAAGGATCCCCTCCCCGGCGATGGAACGGGCCTTCGCCAGCACTTCCTTGATCACGATGCTGTTGGCTTCGAAATAATTGTGCTTCGCAAGGCTGAAATGCGGTGAATCGTGGCAGAGGCCGACGCTCGCGATCGTTCCGATGGCGCCGCATCGGGCCACGTGTCCCGCGAGGTTCGCTCCAGAGATACCGACGCCCATCCCTCCCTGGATCAGAGGATAGCGCGCCTGATATTTTCCTATCCTTAAAACCGGCATGCCCGTGATCACCTTCAGCCCCACTCCTTTAATCTGTACGAACTTCACGATGCGAGGGACGAGAACACGAAGAAAAGCGACCTTCCCCCAGGAGGGTTACGGTTTTCCATCCATATCTCGCCGGCCGGATTTCCCGTTCGTTCCAAAGCACCCGGCATGCCCTAAAGTATAGCATGAAACGGACTCAAGGCCTTTGTATATCCCAGCTTTTTCGATTTTTTCGCATCAAGCGAGGCTTTTTTGCATTACAGCGGCGTCGTATCTCTCCTTTCTCCCTCCCCGGCTCCATCTCGAAAAAGAGGGGTAGAGGCGCGGGATGGCTGCAGAGTCGCCGCGCCTCGCTATTTGCAGGGACTGTACCCACAGCTGAAGCAATAGGCGCAGCCGGAGATCATCTCCATGGGCGAGCTGCACTCAGGACAGAATGCACCGCCCTCCCTCACGTTGCGGGCAACGTCTCCCCTCTCGATCAGCTTCTCCAACAGGAGCGCTATGGCGTCCGGAATGGAGCGGGCCACATGTTCGTCGTCAAAGCCGAACATCCAATACTCCTTTCCGGAGAGTCCTTTCAGCGTATCGATGAAGTCCTCCAGCTTGCTCCCCGAGCGCAGGCCGATGGAGATGACCCGAGAGAGGGCCTCCGTCATGGCCTTGAGCTCCGAACCGCTCTTTCCGACGTTGATGAAGATCTCAAACGGGTCGTTGCCGTCGAAGTTCAGCGTAATGTAGATGCTGCCCCAGGGGGTGCTTTCCTTGATGGTCTTGCCGAAGACGACCAGGCCGGGGCGGGCCTTGACGCTCTGGCTGGCGAGCGTCTTCTCCTTCTCGTCCCCCTTCTTGATCTCTATCGGCTGGTAGGAGCGCGATCCGTCCCGATAAATGGTGATCCCCTTGCATCCCAGAGCATAGCAGGATTCGTAGACGCGCCTCACGTCCTCCACGGTAGCCGCGTTCGGAAGGTTGACCGTCTTGCTGATGCCGCTGTCCACGATTCGGGCGAAGATCCCCGTAACCCTTACATGCTGGGCCGTCGAGATATCGTAGGCGGTCACAAAGCTCGTGTCCGACAAAGCCCCCGTGGTTCGATACTCCTCGCGCTGTTCCTCCGAGAGCAGTTTGTGCCAGAACTCCCTCTGCTCGGTGCCCGAGCCGTCCACCTTCGCAATGTGACGGTTCCACGACCAGGCAAAGTTGGGCTCGATCCCCGAGCTCGCGTCGAGGATCATCGATATGGATCCGGTCGGCGCGATGGAGAGGCGCCGGCTGTTCCGGAGCCGGCCGTTCACGAGATTTTTCAAAACGGCCTTCGTCTCATGGAAGGACAGCCCGGAGACGGGGCTGTCGAGTTCCGACAGCGTGTTGACCAAGGTCAGAGGAATCGTCTCGGACTCCTTCATATGAGACAGAAGCTGCGCGCACTCCTCCTTCGAGAGGCGCTCGAACCAGGATTCGCTGAAGAGAGTCCCCTCGCTGAAAAGGGCCTCCCCTCCCTCGATCTCCTTTTTGAACGTTCTGAAGAGATCTTGGACCAGCGCGTGTTCCGGGAAGGGATCCTTGCCTCCGTCGCTGACGATCTGAGCCGTTGCCGCCAGGGCGGAGGCCGCCAGGGCCCCCCCAAGATCCTTACAGTATTGCTCGAACTCGGGGCTCCCGTACACGATTCCCTGAAGGATCGAGGCGTCGGCCAGCCCCATGATGCCCAGTCCGACGGGACGTATTTTTCGGGTTCGCTCCCCGATTTTGGGCAGAGGATAACTGCATGCGTCGATGACGAGGTCCAGATAGTACATCGACCGGAAGACCTGATTCCGGAAACCCGCCCAGTCGAACACCCCGTCCTTGACGAAGACCTCCACGTTGATGGAACCGAGGTTGCAGCTGGTGTAGTTGGGCAGAGGCTGCTCTCCGCATGGGTTGGTGGACTCGATCTCCCAGTCGGGATCCATTTTCAGAAGGTTGTCCTGACGGGCCCTGTCGATGAAGAAAACTCCAGGGTCCCCGCGCTTCCAGGCACTCTCGGAAATCTGTTCCATCAATTCCCGTGCTCTGAGCGTGCACACGACGCTCCCGTCGGCGCGGGAGTGCAGATCGAACGTTCCGTCGCGAGCGGCCTCCTGCATCAGCTTGTCCGATACGGCAACGGACACGTTGAAGTAGGAGAGCTTTCCGTCCTCGGTCTTGCAATCCACAAAACGGCGAATGTCCGGGTGGTCGTCGAACAACATGCCCATAAGTGCGGCGCGTCGCTTGCCGCCCTGCACCACGACGGCTCCCATGGTGTTCCAGGTCTCCATGAAGGAAACCGGTCCGGATGCCTTTCCCCCCGTCCCCCCGCCGATCTCGGAGCCAAACTCCCTTAGATGACCAAAATTGCCTCCGACTCCCCCACCGAACTTGCTGATCACGCTCGCGTCCTTGACGGATTCGAAAATTCCTTCGATGCTGTCGGGGATGTTGATGACGAAACAGGCAAAAAGCTGTTGGTTTTTGGTCCTCGAGGAATGGATGAGGACGTAGTCCTCGAAGGACATTGCATCCGCCCTCTTGTAAAGGACTTCAGCGAATTGGGGCTGGACCGTCAATCCTGCCGAGGAACTGAAGAGGCAGGGAGAATTGAAGAGAAAGCGGCGATTCAGAATGTCGCTGGCGATATTCTTCTCGAGGGTTCGAAGCCATTCCACGGCGCTCGGGTCCTCGGAGTCCAGATAGAGGGTCTCGGCCGAGGCGATGGTGCGGGCGATGCGCCGGGCAAACTCCTCAAAACTCCGCTCCTTTCGAAGCGCGCCGATGGAGGCGTCGTAACGCTGAACGAAATAACGCTGCGCCAAAAGCCACATGGCGTTCTCCGAAAGTCGGGGGTCCGATGGAGTCTCCAGATGTTCCGGAGCGATGTGCGTGTCGAAACGTTCTTTAAGCAAATAGTCCAAGATTCAACTCTCCTTTGGGCAAAGGTCCGCAGGAATTATACATGAGGGGGCAATGGACGACACAGAAACCCCGATCTCACGATCGGGGTTTCTGTGTCGTTTGCTTCCCGAATCTTATTCCATTTCCCGATCGGCAGCGGGCAACCTGCAATTTAAGCCCGGCGCGTGCTCAAACGACGACGCATACGGTTTTTTGGGAATTGGATTGATGCGCCAATCCAAAGAAATGGAAAAACGAGGCTGTCATTATCGGGCAACCGCCATCCAGACGATTTCCTGCCCTGCATAGTCCCCCTCGGCGGGCAGAATGTCCAGCCCCGCAGAGCCTCTGAGCTTCAATTGCTTGGCCTTTGCGGCCAGCTCGTCTCTGAAGGCGACATCCGCCACCGTGCCGAGATAGAGTACCCCGTCCTTCTTGAGAAGGACGACAGCCATATCCATCTCCTTGGCGATCTCCTCGAGAGCGGCGGCGTCGATCTCCGGATTGGCCTTGAATGCGGGTTCCGCGACTGTTTTGACGTTCAGCAGACGATCCAGAGGCGAGGGTTCCGAGGCCGACTTGAACTGGGAGGCGGCCTTCACGATCCGGGCCATCAGCCCCTTGTCCGCGGGGACATCGACAAGCGCGTGCTCGGCGAATGCGGTATCGAACCGGGGGGTCCATACACCGATGAAGGGTATGGACAGCTCCGCACCGAGCACGTCCTTTACGAGGCCCAACATCGCCGGATGCAGGTTCGCAAGGAGGTCGTGAAGGGGAGAGCTCCGATCGTTCACAGCTCCGTTCAGAAACGCCTGGATCGACTCGAAGTCGATGAAGGAGGTGCCCATCGAGGTTTTCTCCAGGAGGTCCTTCAATCTCTCCGAGAGCTCGGGAGCCTTGGAGAGGCTTTTCGGATCCTGCGTGCCCAGGAAGAAGGTCTCCCCCTTGATTCCCAGAAGGACGGGAGCGGGGAGCATCTGGGGATCGACCTGAAGCATCTTGTGCCATTCGGCCATCTCCACGGGAGCGGTGGGGACCATCATCGAGAAATCCTCGTGCTGGGTGACCTTCTCGAAGATCGAAAGGGCCGCGCCCTTCTGGCCGGTAACCGCAAGATACAGGCCCGGCATCTTGGCCCCGGCGAAGGAGGAGCTTCCGCCGCAGACCAGGGAGATGCTCCCCGAGAGAAGGTCCTCGATCTCGGTCTCGGTGATGCCGTAGCCCGCGAGCTTCTTCATCCCCTTCTTCCATACTTCTGCGATCTCGGGATAGATTTCGAAGTCCGACCCCTTGATGGACAACTTCGAACTGAGCGCAAACAAGGGCCTGCCCGCTCCGGTCAGGAAGACGTCTCCTCCGGGAACCGGGACCAGCCGCCGCAGGCGATCCACATAGGCTTCGCTGAGGGCTTCTTCGACATTGGCCCAGAGGGAGACGATGAAGCGATCCGGCTTTTTGTCGAAATTGTACTCGACCTCCAGGGGGGCTTTGAAATATTTTTTGAGCACGTCCAGATCGAGGTCGTCGGGCTTTTTGTCCTTAGCCCCTTCTCGGGGCTTCTGCTCCATGGCAATCTTGACCAGGGCCGAAAAGTCGATGTGCAGGCGGGCAAAATCCTTGCCCTCGTGACGCGGTTTGACGGCAAGGCGATCCTCGGCTCCCTCGAGAGCCTTCAGGCTGTCCTCGAGATTTTGGGCGGAGAGACCGATGAGAAGAAGGCTGTCCTTGGCCGTAACGGCAACCTGACCGTTGATCAGAAAATAGGAGCCCTTTGTTCCCTTCTGAGGGACGGCATTGAGCAGAGGACCAAGAGCCAACGCTCCGTCGCCGAGGATGAGGGACGTGATGTCCTCCGGCTTGGCCTTTCCCTCCTCAACGAGCTCCAATTTAGGCTGAAGCTCCGCGGGCAGAGCCATCGCAACCTGGAGGAACGGGACGAGGTTTTCGTCCATTCCGGTGACCAGAGCCGTGGTTTTTACGGGCATCTTGCTGACGATGGCGGCGGCCATTCGGAAGCCGTTCAGGCTGTCCTCGTCCATAAGCGGAGCGAACAGCTCTATGTTCTTGTCGGAAAGGATGGTACGGGCCAATCCTCCGAGGTCGTCGACGTTCAGCACCGCATAGATGGAGTTGGCCGGTTTTGAGCTCAACGCCTTATCCGGCGTGGCCCCCCAGGCTGCGGACGTAAAAAACACCGCAAGCAACACAAGCCCCCCCAGAATTTTTGCCCGAATTCCAGACATAGCGAACAGCCTCCTTAGCCTTGACATAAGAGTCGGGGATGAGGAAAGCTCCTCATCCGGGAAAATGACGCCCGCAGCCTATGCCTCGGCATAGGCCGTGTAGATCTCCAGAAAAGATTCCGCCTTCAGGGAGGCTCCCCCCACCAGAGCTCCGTCGATGGCCTCCATCGAAAGCAGCTCCTTGGCGTTTGCACCCTTAACGCTGCCCCCGTACAGGACCGCGGCATCGACCCCACCCTTCGCGAGGCCCGCTATCAGCTCCTTGCTCCAGGCGCAGACCTCCTGTGCCTCGTCCGCGGTCGCGGATTTCCCGGTTCCGATGGCCCACACCGGTTCGTAGGCGTAGACGATCCGGCCCAATTCATCGGCGGACAGAGGCTCCAAGGCGGAGCACAACTGGCGCCCCATCACCTCGAAGGCCCTGCCCGACTCCCGCTCCTCCAATGTCTCTCCGTAACAGAGGACGGGCGTCAGACCCGCAGCAAGACATGCCTTCGTTTTTTGGGCGATGAGGCCGTCGCTCTCCCCAAAGATATGGCGCCGTTCGCTGTGTCCGATGATGACGTGAGTTGCGCCGCACTCCTCGACCATGGGTATCGATACCTCGCCCGTAAAGGCGCCCTTGGGTTCGAAATGGACGTTCTGCGCGCCAAGAAGCGGGGCGGGACCCTCCATGGCCCGTATGGCCTCGCCCGCCGCCCAGAGCGCGGTGAAGGGCGGAAAGACAGCGACCTCCAACGCCTTTCCCACCACGGCAGCGAGAGGCTTCGCGCTTTTTTCGAACTCGGCGAAAAAAGCCAGAGTTTCTCCCCGCGTCATGTTCATCTTCCAGTTTCCATAGAGTCGAATCTTTTTCACAGACCCAACCTCCTTTTCTTGGGCAGTTCTGCAAATCAACGGATCTCGAAGGGAGCCATACCGGGAAGCTTCTTTCCCTCGCAGTACTCCAGGCTCGCTCCGCCGCCCGTCGAGACGTGAGAGACCTTGGAGTCGAATCCGAACTCCCGCACGGCAGCGGCGGTGTCCCCTCCTCCGATGACCGTCACCGCCCCATCCTTTGTGCAGTCTGCGACCGCCTGACACAAGGCCTTGGTTCCGCCGGCGAAAAGAGGATTTTCGAAGACCCCCATCGGCCCGTTCCACAGAACCGACCGGGCTCCTTTCAGGGCCGAGGCGAACAGCTCTATCGTCTTCGGGCCGATGTCCAGCCCCATGAGCTCCGCAGGCATAGCGGAGGAGTCGGCAATTTTCGTCTCGGTGGCGTCCAGGCCGGAGGCGACCACACTGTCCAGAGGAAGGAGCAGCCGGACTCCCTTGGCCTTGGCCTCTTCCAGGGTCTCCCTGGCGAAGTCGAGCCGATCGGTCTCGCAGAGGGACCTGCCGATCTCGAGTCTTTGGGCCCTCAGGAAGGTGTAGGCCATCCCCCCGCCAACGAGGATCGTTGTGGCCTTGTCCAGAAGGTTGCCGACGACATCGATCTTATCGGAGACCTTCGCCCCCCCCAGGATCAGGACATAGGGCTTTTCAGGGTTTTCGCTGACGGCCCCGAGCATCTCCCCCTCCTTCACAAGGAGGTCCCCGGCGAAGGAGGCGAGTAAAGGGATCACCCCGCTGGTGGAGGCGTCGGCCCGGTGCGCCGCACTGAAGGCGTCCATGACGAAGACGTCGAAGGGCTTCGCCAGCTCGGACGCAAAGTCGGGATCGTTCTTCTGTTCCTCGGGATGAAAACGCACGTTCTCGAGAAGGACGATCTCTCCCCGGGGCAGTGCCTCCATGGCGGCCCTCACCTTGGGACCAACACAGTCATCGACGAAGCGGACCCTCACACCGTAAGCGTTTTCCACGTCCGGGGCGATTTGCCTCAGGGAGAGGGAGGGATCAACCCCTCCCTTGGGGCGTCCGAAATGGGAGACCATCGCTACGGAGGCTCCCCCATCCAGAAGTCTGCCGAGGGTGCTCCAGTGAGCCCGGATTCTGGCGTCGTCAGAAACCCTTCCGTCCTTGAAGGGGACGTTGAAGTCGACCCGAACCAGTACTTTTTTATTCTCTATGTCCTTGCGCGCGAAGGTTTTCAACTGCATTTCCGTTCCCTCCCTGCGGTTCGTTTTTCGTGGGCTCGTCTCGTTTCATCGCCATGTTCTCGGCGTATTCGATCAACCTCTGCCAACGATATTTTACCGTACTTTTGGTGATCGGAGGCGAGAGCCCCTCCCCCAGTTCCGAGAGCGAGACCTCAGGGTGATTCAGTCGGGCCTCGACCATCTGCCGCATCGGAGGGGGGAGCTGATCGAGCATCCCGGCGTCCCGAATCTTCAGGGCGAGCGCCATCTGTTCCTCCGCAACCCTGAGCGTCCGTTTGATGTTGGCCGTATCGCAGTTTCGGATCCTGTTCGCCCGATCCCGCATCGACCGCATGATGGCCTTGTCCTCCATCCGGAGGGAGATTCCCGTCAGCCCTATCTTGCTGAGGAACGTCACGATCTTTTGCTGATCTCTCAGGATCAGCTCATGAGTTCCGTGAAGCAGGCGCTTCTGCCAGGCCATTCGGGTCCTCTGCAGGATCCCCTTCAGAATTGCCGCAACGGCCGGAGAGGCCACGCGCAGAACCAGATAGTAGCCGGACTTGGGGATGTAGAGTCCTCCGCACCCTCCCCACAGACCACGCAGCCAGGCCCAATGAGGGGCGGCCAGAGGAACGGTATCCGAGAGCGCGGTCCCGTAGGACTCCAGCTCGTTCCGAAACCCGTCGGGCAATTGAAGCTGCACTCGGCCCTTCATGTCATAGGGCACAGAAAGGGCGTCCGCAACGTTCCATTGGGCGGCCCATGTGCTCTTTCGCCAGAGCCGGAGCAGCCGACGAACGGCCCAAAGCCTGGCGGTTCCCAGACGGAGGGGGTCGCCGCGATCGGAAAAAAGACCCGAGAGAAGTCCGGCGCACTCCCCGTCCACGAGCGGGGAGGGTTCGACGGGATAGGCACTCCACTCGTCCCAGAGCTCCTCGACCAAGGAGTTCAATCGGGTTCTCCAAGCTCCCGGCAGAGACGGAAGAGAACGGCCGCCAATTTCTGGGAATCGTGCCGCAGAAGATTGGACTCCGTCACCCGCATCATGGGGACCTCGATACAGGTGCAACCCAGCCGACGCAGCGCACTTCGCTGATGCCGATCCAAGTAGAGGGGTTCCGCACCGTCCCGGCGGTACGCACAGACGATATCGTCCGGTATGGGATCGCTGTTGACGATGATGTAATCCGGAATCGAGCCCAAGGCTGCGGCGACCCATTCGAGATGTTGAAGGACGTTCATCCCCTCGGTCTCCTCCGGCTGGGTCATCAGGTTGCAGATGTATGCCTTCGGCGCATGGGATTCCCTCAGCCTGTTCGCGAAGTCGGGCAGGAGAAGGTTGGGGATCACGCTGGTGAAGAGGCTCCCGGGTCCGAGCAAAATCATCTCCGCGCCGTCCACTGCTTCCAGCACGTCATCGAGGGGGCGGGCGTTCTGGGGTTCGACCCAGATCTCCTTGAGGTGGCGACCGTGCCGGGAGATGTCGAGCTCGCCGCGCACGCGCTCTCCGTCCTCGGTCGTGCCGACAAGGGCTATGGCCTCTGTGGTCACGGGCAAAACCTTGCCGCGTATGGCCAGAAGATGGTTCATCTGCTCGACGGCAAGCCGAAAATCGCCGCAGAGCTCCGACACCGCCAGAAGCAGCAAATTCCCCAAGCTGTGGCCGGCGAGTTCGCCCCGATCGAAACGAAAATCCAGCAGCCGCTTGAGCGAGTTGTCGTTCTCCGCCAGGGCCACCATGCAATTTCGAACATCTCCGGGCGGCAGAACCCCCCATTCGGTGCGGAGCCGACCGGAGCTTCCCCCCTCGTCCGTCACGGCGACAACGGCCGTGATATTTCGGGTGAAGGCCTTCATTCCCTTCAAAAGCGTCGAAAGCCCGGTTCCCCCGCCGACGGCGACGATGGAAGGCCCCGAGGACAGCCGGCGTGCGATGGCCCCCTGGAAAGGGTCTGTGGACCTGGCCCGTCTGCCGCGAAAAGGACGGACGTCAAACACCACCATCAGGAAGAAGGTCGTGAACACCCCCAGCGCAAAGCCTAGAGCCCAATCGATCACCATGACTGCACCCGTGCCTTGTCCCTGTGGATGATCCCGACGCCGCCCCGAAGGTCCTCGTAGCGTCGGTACAGCCATTCCGCAATCGCCACGGAGCGATGCCTGCCCCCCGTGCATCCGATGGCTACGTGCAGTTGAGCCTTGCCCGTCTCCAGATAGCGGGGCACGACAAAATCCAGAAAACGGCCGCTTTGCTCCAGAAAATCCACGGTCTCGGGGAAGGAACGGAGATAATCCCGGACGGCATCGTCCTCCCCCGTAAGGTTTTTCAGCTCGGGAACGTAGAAGGGATTGGGAAGGAAACGCACGTCCAGGACATAATTGCTGTCCTGGGGAACACCGTACTTGAAACCGAAGGAGCTGATGATCAGCGACGTTCCGTTTTCCGCATCGCCGCCGAATTCCTTGAGCAGGCGTTGCCGGTGCTGATGGAGGTCCATGAAGGACGTGTCGATAACCACGTTGGCCTGTTCGAGCAAAGGCGCGAGAAGTCTGCGTTCCCTACGTATTCCCTCCTGGATGGAGAGGTTTTCTCCCAGGGGATGGCGGCGGCGGGTCTGTTCGAAACGGCGGATCAGAGCCTCGTCCGACGTGTCCAAAAAGATGATCCGCACCCGCGGCATCGTGCTTCTGATGTCCTCGACCACCTTGAGAAATCCATCCGGGAGATCGACATTGCGGATATCTATCGTGGCGGCCACTCCCGTCTGCGATGCCTCACGATGTCCGGCCAACAGAAGGAAAAGCTGCGGCAGAAGGCTGGGAGGTATGTTGTCGATGGCGAAAAAGCCCAGATCCTCAAGTACCTTCAGAGCCGTAGTCTTGCCGGCTCCGGACATGCCCGTCACAATAACGAACTGTTTGACGCCCTCCGTATGCTCCTTCAAATCTTCCCCCCCGATCGGACTGCCGCCGGATTCCTTCACGGGCCCGCCAGGATATTGTACACGCCAAGGTGAAAGAAGGGGCCCTTTTTTCTTTTCCTCCCCTTGCGCCGTTCTAAAAACCACCCTTAAAACCACCCCAATTCAGCGCCTTTTCCGTCCTCGCCATGAGATATAATCATGCGCAAGCAAGATTTCTTCCGTTGACCCTTATTCCGTTTTACAAGAAAAAGGAGGATGGAAATGCGATTGAAGCAGGTTTGTCTCGTGCTGTTTCTGGTGCTGTTCTCGTGGGGGGCGGGCCCCGGAGAATGCGCTCTTCCCAAGGGCGTGCAGAGCTTTGCCCCCACGGGAAGAGTTGCGGACAACGTCTCCTTCCGTATCGTCTTCAAGGAACCCATGGTTTCTAAGAGCGAGGTCGGCAAGGCCATGGCCCCCAAGGATTTTCCCTTCAAGGTCCTGCCGGCGATCCAGGCCGAGGGCAAATGGCAGAATCCGCGAACCTTCACGGTCCGTCTGCTGGCGCCCCTGAAGAAGGGGACGGCCTATTCCGCCGAGCTCCGCGAGGATCTGAAGAATCTCAAAGGAAACGCGATCGGCTCCGGGACGTTCCGCTTTCAGACCGACTCCCTCGTCCCCGAGGGAGTCCGGGGGGCGATGGGACCCAACGGTCAGGCCGCTCTCATCCTGGATTTCAACATGCCCGTGGCTCCCAAGCGTCTGAGAGGTTTTTTGAGCGTACTGGACGAGTCGGGTAAGGAACTCTCTTACTTTTTTGGGGGGGAACACCCCTCCAGGACCATACGGGCCTCGGTCAATCTCAGGGACACAAGCAAGGCGCAAAAGCTGTTTGTGAAACTGAGCAAAGGACTGACCCCCCAGGAGGGGGACCTTGGGCTGGAGGAGGACCGCGTTTTTTCCGTGCTCTTCAAGCCGACGCTTCTGGTCCACCGCATGGCGGGCGAAGAGGGGGCGATCTCGATCCGCTGCAATTTCGAGGTGGACCTCGAGGCCGCGAGGGACTTCATCGCCGTGGAGCCGTCCGTCCCCTTCACCCTGAACTCCGGATACGACGGGGAGTTTACCCTGAACGGCGATTTCGGGCCGAGGAACCGATTTGTCCTCACCCTGCGCAAGGGACTGCCCGCCAAGAGCGGCGGTGTCGTCCTCGCGGAGGATTTTACCCAGGCCGTCATCATGCCGGACCTGGAGGCCTCCGTCTCCCTGCCCTCTCCCGGAATGTACCTGACGGCGACCGGAGGGGGGAGGATTCCCCTCGAGCTGGTCAACGTCAGAAAGCTTCAGGTGGATTTGTGGCGCCTCTACGAGAATAACATCCCCTACGTCATTCGGGGGAGTTACGACTCCTTCCAGAGGGATCTGGCTAGACGCGTCTACAGCAAGGAGTTCGAACTCTCCCTGCCTCTGAACGAGCGGGTGCGCCGGGCTCTCTCCCTGGAGGAGCTCGGGGGGGGCAAACGAGGGCTTTTTCTGCTCTCCGCCCGGGACCTGGAGGGAGAGTATTGGGAGGAACAGACCCAGATCATCAACCTGAGCGATATGGGCCTCGTGGCCCGCGTTTGGGAGGACGGCCTGCTGCTCTGGGCCAACACGCTCTCCTCCATCCAACCCGTCGAGGGAGCTGAAGTACGCATTTACAGCAGTTCCAAGCAGGTGATTGCCGAGGGGAAGACGGACGCGGACGGAATCTTCACGGTCCAGAGGCCGGAGCCCTGGGGGCAGGCGGAGGACGAGTCCCCCAGCCTGGCGGTCGTCAGCCGCGGAGACGACATCACCTTCGTCCGACTCAGCCGGGGGCTGATCTCCCAGGAGACCTTCGAGACCGCCGGTCGGCCCTGGCTGCGGTCCGGTTACGACGCGGCCCTCTTCTCCCCCAGGGACATCTACCGTTCGGGTGAGGAAGCGCAGTTCAAGGCGATCGTTCGCAACACCGACGTGATGCCCCCCAAACCCTTCCCCGTGCTCTTCATCGTGCGCGACCCCCTGAACCGAAAGGCCCGACAGGAGACGGTGCTCCTCAACGACGAGGGGGGGGCGCTCCTCACCCATGCGCTTCCCTCGAACGCCATGACGGGGCTCTGGAACGTCTCGGTCGTCGTTCCCGGCAAGGAGGACGAACCTTTGGCAAGGATGGGTTTCCACGTCGAGGACTTCGCTCCGCCGCGCATCGAGGTGAAGACCGAGACGGACTCCAAGTATGCGACTCATGGGCAAACAGTAGCGGTGGACGTCCTCGCCCGCTATCTTTTTGGTGTCGAGGGCGCGGGATTGCCGGCCAGGATGTTCTGGTCCGCCCGGTCGTCCGGGTTCGTTCCCACCCGCGCTCGGTGGAAGGGCTACAGCTTCGGAGACGATTCGAGGAAGTTCTCGCCCGTCGAGGGCGAATTCGACGAGGTGGTGCTCGACGACTCCGGCAAGGGGCAGTTCAGCCTCACGCTCGACGCCGACTGGCAGGCGCCGTCGACGATCGCACTGAACATGAGGGCCGAGGTCCAGGAGGACGGCGGACGGTGGGTCTCCAAGTCGCTGACGCTCCCCTACTATCCCGCCCCCTGGCTTCTGGGAATTGCGGCGCCCGAAGGGGTTTTGGCCGTCAAGAAGGATCTGGACTTCAAGATCGCAGCGATCGATCCCGAGGAAAATCCCGCGGATCCCGGCGAGCTCACGGCGACCCTTTATCGCGTCTCCTGGAACTACAACCTGGTGGAGCTGGACGGGTATCGGCGCTGGCAGAGCTCCGAGGAGCTGACTCAGGTCGAGGAAAAATCCGTCTTCCTGAAGGATGGCACAGGAACGGTATCCTTCAATCCTAAACGATGGGGCACCTATCTGGTCCGGATTGCCGACGAGGGGGACAACGCCCGTGCGGCCTACCGCTTCTACGCGGACGACCCCGAGTACGCGGAGCGCGGCGGCTCTCAGTTGCTCGACCGGGTTGAGATCGATCTGGACAAGGAGTTTTATAAGGCTGGGGAAACCGCCAGGGTGACGCTGCGCTCGCCCTTCGAGGGGTTGTTGCTGTTCAACGTCGAGGGGGCCAAGGAGATCTCCCGCAAGGTGCTGAAGGTCGACAAGGCGGAGACCGTCGTGGAGGTCCCCGTGACCGCGGACATGGTCCCGAACGCCTGGTGTACCGCATGGCTCATCCGTCCGGTCGTCGAGGAGGAGGCCTGGGGGAGCCATCGGGCCGTCGGTGTGGCGTGTCTGAAGGCGGATCTGGCCCCCTATCGCCTGGATGTCGCCATGGAGGCACCCGAGAAGGCGGAACCTGCCGTAAGTCTGCCGGTGACGCTGACGCTCAAGGATTTCGAGGGAAGGCCGGCGAAGGCCGAGGTCTCCCTGGCGTTGGTGGACGATGCCGTGTTGGGGCTGACGGGCTACAGGACCCCGGACCTTCTGCACCACTTCTGGGGCCTGAAGGAGCTGAACTCCCAGGGATACGACCTCTATGATCTCCTCGTCCCCGTCGAGTCCCGTGGGACGGAGCTCCTGCATCCGGCGGGAGGTGCGGTCATGGCGGCACTTGCCGGTTCGGACACCGCCCAGCGCTTCAAGATCCTCTCTCTGTTCCAGGGCGTCCTCTCCGCGGACGCGTCGGGCGTCGTGAGGACGGAGTTGGCCCTGCCGGAGTTCAGCGGGCGCGGAAGGCTTTTTGCCGTCGTCGCCTCGGGCAACCGATTCGGGATGGCGGAACAGAAGGTCCAAATCGCCCGCAGCGTGGTGACGGAGGCCGACCTGCCCCGCTTTGCAGCGCCGAACGACGAGTTCAAAGCCCCGATTACGGTGTTCAACACCTCCGAGGAGAGCCGTGACGTCAAGATCGAGATTCTGGTGCAGGGCGGATTGAAGCCCGCCGACTCGGAAAAGGTTCTCTCGATCGGTCCCAAGAGCTCCGTCCGATGGGAGACCTCCGTGAAGGCACTGGACCCCGGAACGGCGGTCTGGAGCGTCCGGACCTCATGGGTCGAGGAAGGCGTGGAGAAATCTTTCGCTCAGGAGATCGAACTGCCGGTCCGCTCTCCGTGGCCCGTCGTCGCAAAATCGGGCTCCGGAACCTTCGAGGCCGGGGAGACCCGCATCGACATTCCGAAGAAGGATTTCGCGGGCGAACCCCTCGGCAGCCTGACCCTTGCGGACTCTCCGACCGTGGACCTCACCCGGGCCGTCTCCTATCTTTTGAACTATCCTCACGGCTGCCTGGAACAGACTCTCTCCGTCGCCTGGCCCTTCCTGGTGCTTCCCGAGGCCGTGGCTCAGATCGATCCCCTTCTCGTCAACAACCTGCTGGTCAAGAACAAGGTCGACACCGCGATCGCCCGGATTCAGGCCATGCAGCTCTACGATGGTTCTTTTGGGCTGTGGCCTGGAAGCACCTCGACCTACAGTTGGGGCAGCGTCTATGCGGCGCACTTCCTCACCGAGGCGCGCAAGGCGGGCGTGAACTACCCCGAGGAGATGCTGCAAGGGGTCCTGAACTGGATGAAGCAGTTCCTGGCCTCCCTTCCCGGCAACCGTTATTCCACCGAGGAAAAGGACGACTTCACGGCCAAAGCCTACGCGGTCTACGTGCTGGCTTTGAATGGGGAAAAACCTCTCGGCTGGATCGAATATCTGAAGGAAAACCAGATCAATATGTGGCCGTCCGGCCCCATCTGGCTTGCGGGCGCAACGGCCCTGATCGAGGGGCGGCCGGACGCGCTGCGTGCGTTGGGCACCGGAGAGGGCGGCAAGGCTTCTGCGGAATCCCGATACGCGACCCTGGAGTCCGAGGTGCGTAATTCCGCGCAGCTCCTCTCCCTCTGGACGGAGGTGGACCCCGGGGCCCCCGAGGTCGGGACCTTGGTCGCGCGTCTCCTGAAATACGGGAAGGAGAACCGCTGGTACGGTACTCAGGAAAATGCATCCGTCATGATGGCCCTGGGTCGGTACAGTCTGAAGGTCGGCTCCGAAAAGTCCCAGCTCGAGGGAGCCGTGCTCGACGCCGAGGGAAAGGAGCTGCTTCCCTTCAGAAGCGGTGCATCGTCCGCGATCGCGTTGGCCGATCTTCCCGCCTCCGGCGGTCTTCTCTCCCTCAAGGGAACCGGCAGGGGGTACTACAGCTGGACGATCACGGGAACGCCGAAAGAACGCCCCGATCCCGAAAATCGTGGATTGGAGGTGCGAAGCGTCTGGCTCGATGAAAAGGGAAAGGAGCTCGACCTCGGGAAGCCCGTCCCCCAGGGCACACGGATTCAGGTAGAACTGACCTTGAATCCCGGTTTGCCCATCGGCAATCTGGCCGTCTCCTGTCTGCTTCCCGCGGGGCTGGAGCTCGAGAACCCGAGATTGTCGGACGCGGAGGAGGGGGCGCAGCCTTACGGCGTCCGCAGCGACATTCGGGACGACAGGCTGCTGATCTTCTTCGACCGCCTGTCCGGTCAGACGACGTACCGTTTCCAGGTCCGTGCCGTCACGAAGGGAACCTTTACCGTACCGCCCATCTCGGCGGAGGGCATGTACGATCCGGATGTCCACTTCATCGGCGAGACGCCCGCCGCGCTGACCGTTAAGTAACGAGCCTCATGCAGAAGGGGGGCCCCCGTGCAGGGGCCCCCCTTCTGCATGAAGACGAACGCAGCCCCGCCGATAAGGCGGGGCTGCGCAACAGAAAAGCGAGGAATCGTTTAGTCGAACTCGCGGCGTTCCTTGATGCGGGCGGCCTTTCCGCTCAGTTTGCGGAGGTAGTAGAGCTTGGCGCGTCGCACCTTGCCCAGACGCTTGACCTCGATCTTCTGGATGGAGGGGCAATGGAGGGGGAAGATCCTCTCGACTCCCACGCCATTCGAGATCTTGCGAACCGTGAAGGTCTCGCTCAGCCCACCGTGCTGGCGGCCGATCACGATGCCCTCAAACACCTGGATGCGCTCACGAACGCCCTCCGTCACCTTCACATGGACGCGAAGAGTGTCGCCGGGGCGAAAATCCGGCACCCCCTCCGTCTTGACATACTTCTGCTCGACAAGGTTCAGTATATTCACTTCCGCAGTTCCTCCTTCAGGAAAACAAAAGATTCAATTCAATTTTCAGTTCACCGCGCTCCCAGAAAACGATCCAAGGCAACGGCGACACGGATCGTCAGAGGGAGCGTCCCCTCCGATCCGAAGAGGCCGGTCCAGAGAACCTCGGGGCCCAACTCCCCGCAATCTTCCGCGGACTCGGGGAACAGAAAAAGCACGGGACCGCCACACCCCAGACAACGGCGCTTGACCTCCAGGCCGTGCAACGCTCCGTCGCGTCGCTCGTTCAGGACCGCAACCTTCAAAAGGTCCTTGTCCTTCTCCTTCCGTTCGATCCACTCGAGAGCCCGCGCCAAAGAGCCGAAAACCTTTGGCGCGAACTCCTCGGGGAGGCCCGATATCGTCTCGAAGGCCCCGGGGTTGGGAACGATGAAAACCGGCCGTCCCAAGCCGTAGGTCCGACATAACTGAACGACTTCGAAGACGTGTCCGGAGACGAAGGGAGCATCGTCCCCGATCAAGGCCAGATAGGCTCCTCCCCCGAGATAATCACGGATCGCAGCCCGGGAAAGAAGGTCGGGCCGACGGGCCAAAGTTCGTTCCACGGCCCGGGTACGCCGCCAAGCCCGGATATCCGCGGCGTTTCCGCCCAGCAAAACTTTAGGAACATCCATCCCCTCCCAGGAGGCCGGCCGGGTATAATGGGGGTGGTCGAGCATTCCCCTGTAAAAGGAGTCCTCCGCAACCGCCTCGCCTCGGCCGACAACCCCCGGCACCAAACGGGACATCGCGTCGACGATAGCCATTGCGGGAATCTCCCCGCCGGTCAGAACGCAGTCCCCCACCGTTACTTCGAGATCCACCTCGCGCTCGACGAAGCGTTCGTCCAGCCCCTCGTAATGACCGCAGAGAATCACCACGTGGTCCTGGCTCGCGAGGGTCTCGATGACCTCCTGAGTCAATACGCACCCCTGTGGCGAGGGATACACCACGAAGGGACGAGCGGCCTTACCGCATTGCGAGGCAAAGCTCAGAGCGTCCGCCAAGGGCGGTGCGGCCAGGACCATGCCCCCCGATCCAAAGGAGTAATCGTCGATCTGACGATATCCTCCTCGACCGAAATTTCTGAGATCGACGAGATCCACGCGGACAAGCCCTTTTTTTACAGCTCGTCCCAGGATGCTTGTCGAGAGAAAATCCCCGAAGAACTCGGGAAAGGCGGTCACGATAGTGACATGCATCAATCCCAAAGCCCCTCGATCAGAGAGAGGCGTATCCGACCCTGCTCAAGATCGATATCCCGAACGAATTCCTCCACCGCCGGTACGTAATGCAACCGTCCGTCGATCCCCCGAATTTCGTACGTCTCGCAAGCACCGGCCGAAAGGATATTCTCGACCGTACCCAGGGGATGGCCCTCCATGTCCTCCACACTCAGGCCGATGAGGTCATCGATCCAAAAGCGTCCTTCCGGCAATTCGACGCGGTCCTCGGCCGCAATGAGAATCTGGGCACCCGATACGGCCTTGGCCTCATCCCGATCCCGAAGATCGCTTTCCAAGATCAAAGTGTCCCTGCCCTCGTTGAAACGAATGCGTCTCACCTCGAGCGTCCGCAAAAAAACGTCGCCCCTGTAGAGATCGACGGTATCCATCCTCTGAAAACGCTCTGGAAAATCCGTCAGGGGAACTATGGACAGCTCTCCTCGAATCCCATGGGGCGAGGAGACGCGTCCGATGACGACCTTACCCTCGGGAGGCCCTCCGGGGCTGGTCCCCTCACTCCTCGACGATGTCGACATCCACCCGCTCTCCGGCTTTGACGGCGGCCGCTTTGGCCAAAAGCCGAATCGCGTTTATCGTGGCCCCCCGTTTCCCGATGATCCGTCCGACGTCCTCATGGGCGACGCGAATCATGACCTTGATCCCATTTTCCTCCTCACCGCACTCCACGCTGACGACCTCCGGCTGAGTTACGAGGTATTTGGCGATAAACTCGACGAGCTCCTTATAATTGACCATTGTGGCACCTCCTACTTTTTTTGCAGGTGTATTAAGGGGTTGTTAAAGGGTAAAGGCTTTTCCAGACGACTTTTGCATCTATAAAATGGATTGGGGCGATGGGGCGCATCACACCCCTGACCGAACCTCCGATTCAGACGGGCTAGCGGGCCTTGGCGCTCTCAAATTTCTCCCAGATGCCCTGTTTCTTCAAAAGTCCTCTGGCCGTATCCGAGGGCTGGGCTCCGACGCTCAGCCAGTAGAGCGCGCGATCCTCGTTGATGGCCACGGCTGCCGGGTCCGTCATGGGATTGTAGGTCCCGATCAGTTCGATAAACTGACCGTCCCGAGGCGAACGCGAGTCCGCAACCACCAGCCTGTAAAACGGGGCTTTCTTCCTTCCTTGACGCGACAAACGAATTCGTACTGCCATGTGTGGAACACCTCCTGAAAAAATCGAAAACGATGCGATATGCCATTCCAAAAACACCCTTGTCAAAAGGGCAAGACCCAAACGAGAGGAGCGCTCCCGACCGTCTCAACCTCAAAAAAAGCGTCCCGACCTTCCGAAGAGGGAGCGAAGATTGGGGCCTTTCCCCCCCGAAGAGAAGGTCTTGAAGAGTTTTTTCATCTGCTCGTACTGCGCCAGCAGCTGATTTACCATTTGAACGGACGTCCCGGAACCCAAAGCGATGCGCCTTCGCCTCGAGCCCTTGATGATGCGGGGATTGAGACGTTCGGCGCGCGTCATGGACTGAATGATCGCCTTGTTGCGGCGAAGGATGGAATCGTCCATCTGAGACGCATCCAACCCTTTGATGCGCCCCACACCGGGGATCATCTCCATCACCTTGCCCAGGGGGCCCATCTTTTCGATCTGCTGGAACTGAAGCAATAGGGTTTCCAGTGTGAACGCCTTGCCCTTGATGCTCTCGGCTATCCGGGCGGTATCCTCCGCACCGGCGGCCTGGACCTTCTCGAGCAGGCCCTGAATATCCCCCATGCCCATGATACGGCTCGCCATACGACGGGAATCGAAGACCTCCAGGGCATCCGTCCCCTCTCCGACCCCCGCGAATTTTACGGGAACGCCCGTCGCGGCCCGTATGGCCAAAGCCCCGCCGCCGCGGGCGTCGCCGTCCAGCTTGGTCAAGACCAATCCCGTCAGGCTCAACAGTTCGTGGAAGGAGCGTGCGACGTTGACGGCCTCTTGGCCCATCATCGCATCGACCACCAGCAATTTTTCGTGCGGAGGCAGCGTCCCGGCAACGGAGGACAGCTCCTCCATCAGTTCCGGGTCCACATGAAGCCGCCCGGCCGTATCGAGCAAAATCACATCGTGCAGGCGGGAGGCTGCATATTGGGCCGCACCCCGCACGACCTTCAGGACATCCTGCTCCCCTTTTTCCGGGCCGAAAAAAGCGACCTTCGACTGCTCGGCCAGAACCCGCAGCTGATCCACGGCGGCAGGACGGCGAAGATCGCAGGCCACAACCAGCGGGCTATGAGAATCCTTGAGGCGTCGGGCCAGCTTGACGGTTGTCGTCGTCTTTCCGCTGCCCTGAAGGCCGACCATCAAGACCACGGTCGGTGGTTTCGGAGCGATGGCGAGTGGAGCCGGATCCCCCATGAGGGCGATCAATTCCTCGTAGACGACGGTCGAGATGTGCTGCGCCGCGGAGATGGATTCCAGGACATCGAGCTGCACGGCCCGTTCCCTGATCCTCTCGACAAGCTCACGGACAACCTTGAAGTCGACATCCGCCTCGAGGAGCGATTTGCGTATCTCCCGGAGCGCGAGATCGACGTCGGCCTCGGAGAGCTTTCCCTTACCGCGCAGCCGGGAAAGCGCGGACTCCAATTTTGTTTTCAGGGCCTCGAACATCACATATCGACTCCTTTAGCAGGGAGCCGCCTCTTCGAGGGCGTCAGCCCTCGAATGGCGTGCTCTTCGCTATCTCGTTCAACGCAACAATTTGCGTTGAACGAGGCGCAGGGAGTAGTTTCACAAAAAACAGTTCTGAGATAACCGCACTTCCCGCCACATTCTCGCCTCAACCGCCGCGTTGGCTCAACGAGGCGCAGGGAGCAGTTTCACAAAAAAACAAAAAAACAGTTCTGAGACAACCGCACTTCCCGCCACATTCTCGCCTCAACCGCCGCGTTGGCCGAACGGGGCTCAGGGAGTCATTACGAGTAAATGGCCTCGACGCGGACAAAAGCACATTCTCTCCGCTGCCAAAACTTGGTCCGACATGTCTCTCCGCACCCTTTGACGAGAAAACCGAGCGATCGACGCAACTCGCTGCGTCTTACCAGGTTCGTTGACCCTCAGATCGGGAAACGAACTTATGCGTCGACCCCTTCCGGCCTTGAATGAAGGACCTCAAGCTCTTGTTCCAGCTCCCGAATCCGTCCTTCCAGACGTTCGACGATCTCGGCGAAACTCAGCTCTCGCTCGATGGTCTCAAGCCGATCCATAATACGCCGAACCAGGATATGCACAGCCTGGCGCGTCACCCCGAGGAACTTGGCAACCTCGGCAGGCGCGAGGTCCGAGAAGTAGAGCATTTCGTAAACGCTCCTCTGACGCTCCGTCAAAAGAGGAGAATAAAGGTCGTAGAGCGCATTGTAACGTATCCGCCGTTCCAGACGTTCCCTGTCGTCGTCCCAAGCGGCCATATTGCATCCTCCCCTTGCCCGGAACGATCGAGCTTGATCTGGATTTCTCCAGGCTACCAGGAATTATAGAGACTTCCAAATATCTTGTCAAGTAAATTTGTTTTACGCCCTGAGCGTTTCGGAGGTGCCCGAACTCAAGTTCAGATGGATTCCTTTGCGGGCTCCAAAGCGAGCGAGACGGGACAAAGGACCAGAGCGAATGACAGGTACCACAAGAACCAGTCCAACAGGGGCGACAGGAGCGGATCCGTGCGCACGTCCGCCAGAAACCATCGGGCCCCGAAGGCGTAAACGACCCCGAGGATCCAAGGCAGAAAGAATTCGGGGCGAAGCTTGTTTTGCACCCATTCGGCATCAATTCGAAAACGCAGTCCCCACAAAGTCAGCCAAAAGCAGGGGGTAAAGACGGCGGACAGCACCAGAACCTTCAAGATTCCGCGGCCGGACCACAGGTGCGAAAGTCTGGGCCAGCCCAAAAGTCCGATCAGAAATGTGCTGGCCACAACCAAAAGGACGACCTTCGGCCTATCGAAGTACTCCTCCACCTCGATGTCGGGCTCCCAACGCTGAGACGTCCGTCTGGGCGGGGTGCAGCCCTCGAAGTTCTTTTCTTTCTCGGGAACATAGGTCGCGGAAAAAGCGGGCTCGGGCTCCGGATCCGGCTGTTTGACGGTGGGGCGAAGCAAGTCTTCGTTGTGATTCCAGAGTCCCCTGCTCCGATCATATTGCCAGCGCGTCTCCGGATTGCCCAGCACCCTCCACGCCTCAAGCACGTCCTCAAAATGGCGCACCGCAGAAGGGTCGGGATTCATGTCGGGGGCATAAAGCCGGGCCATCCTTCGAAATGCCATCTTGATCTCTTGGTGGGAGGCCGTCTCCAGGACATTCAGCACAGTATAATAGTTCTTGAAGCTATCCAATGGACCTCCATCCTTTCTGATCCCCTTCAAAACGGATAGGTATGACAAAGGACCGAATCGACCGGCATTCCTCTTCCGGCTGCCGCAAAAATGTCGGAGCTCAGAAGATTTCCCGTCTCAAGATCCTTCGTTCTTCGAGCGCACGCATCAGAGGAAGGCCTACAAGATAACAGGCCCCGGCCTGACCCAACCCCACGTAGAGACAGGTGGGCAAGAGAGGAGTTTCGAGAAGAATGTGCAGCATCCCTCCGATCATCAGCATATTCACCAGAACGGGGGGCAGTCCGGCCAGCCACAGCGTGGGCATACGGCGGCTCAAGACCGCAGCCAGGAGGGTTGCCCCGGTCCCCACGATCACGTCGAGCGCCCCATACCCCCCGAACAGATTGGCGACCAGGCATCCCACGGCCAGACCGGGAACCGCCTCGGGAAGAAAATAGGGCAGAAGCGTCAGCCCCTCGGAGAGGCGAAACTGGACCGGCCCGTAAGAAAGCGGTGCCAGCGAGACGGTAAGAACGGCGTATAGAGCGGCGATCATGCCGCCCGAGGCAATGGTTCTGAACTTCATCGAACGATAGCTCCTTGCAAAAAGTCTTGCACCCTTCCTCCTATTTCGCTATTTCGAGTGGGGAAGGAGATCAAAAAAACTCGACCGTCCCTCCCAGCAACGGGACGAAGCGACAGTAGTCGTACCAGGTATCCGTGCAGCCACGGTCCTCCTTCCGACGCACGAGAAGTCTTTGCCCGCCCGTCGTCACATCCTTGGGCACAACCAGCCGCCCCTCCAGTGCGAGCTGTTCCTCCCAGAGGGGTTCCACCCGCTCGGAGGCCGCCGTAACGATGATACGATCGTATGGGGCTGCATCGGCGAAACCCATGCGGCCGTCGCCATGGATGACATGGACGGCAAATCCCAGGTCGGAAAGACGCTTTCGAGCTCGTTCCGCCAGGAAGTCGATGCGTTCCACCGACCAGACTTGAAGCCCCATAAAGGACAGAATCGCGGACTGGTATCCCGATCCGGTCCCGATCTCGAGGACCTTCATACCGCTTCGTGCCTCCAAAAGCTCCGTCATTCTGGCCACGATATAAGGCTGGGAGATCGTCTGCCTGTCGCCTATGGGCAGGGGCCTGTCGATATAGGCGTCCTCCGCATACCGACGCGGGACGAAGAGGTGCCGCGGCACCGAGGCCATAGCTCTCAGCACCGCCATATCGCGCACGTTCCGGGGGATCAGCTGCTCCTCCACCATCTTGGAGGCATCCAAACGCCAATCATTCATTGCCCTTCCTCCAGTCGAAGGAGAGTTCCCCTTCTTCCGGGTTGACAGAAGGTTCACTCTGCCCAAACGGTCACGACGGGAAAACCGGAACGGGAACGTTCGATTCCAAATCGGGGCGCCAGAAAACTTCCAAGGGACTCCACGGATCTGGTGCTCACCCAAAGAGGCAGGTCCGCCTCACCAGGATCCATGACGAAAAAACGCGCATCCTCCAAGGATCGGACGAGTGCCGCTCGATCCTCGCCCCGAGGCGTTTCGATCTGCACCAGGAAGCCGAAGGGGGGCAATTCGAGGGCTTTGCGATTGCTCAGCTCCTCACGCCAGAAACAACCCCACCCCCGCATCAAGGTGTCCCGCCAAGTACTGCCGCCCAAACGCCGGCCCTGAACCAACACGATGCGTGCCCTCTCCTCGGAGGGGGAGCGTCCCCTCCAATAGGACTCCCAGACCATGCTGTAGGCATGAAATCGGGCACCGTATTCGGCCTTTCGGAGTTCGGCGTCCAAATCCAGCCAAGCCGCCAAACCGACGTCCAGAGAATCGCAGAGCGTCAAAGCGCCGCGCGTCCCTAAAATCAGAGATGGAACGGCTTTTTGCCCTCTATGATGTCCTTCCTCACCGAGGATGATCGGATGACCACGGATAAAGCGGCCGGCCATAGTGGCGAGGGCTTCGAGCCCGGGCCTCCGCCCGGTCCAAAGAGAACCGCGACAGACAGAACAGGAACGCTCGAGGGACGTCCTGAGGCCGCATCGAATACAGCGCAGCCCCTTGCTTTTGCCTTCGACGCGCACGGTCCCCCCGCATCGGGAACAACGCACGGGGGTCCCGCAGTCCGAGCAGAAGACCTCTGCTGCCTCCCCCCGCCGATCCAGAATCCAAAGGACGTTACGACCTTCCTCAAGGGTCGATCGGGTTCGGCCCAGGAGCGACAGGGTCAGGGGCAGCGCACCATCGATCCCGCGGACATCCGCCTTCAGAGAGCGCTGCATGTCTACGAACACGAGATGCCGGCGGTCGGGCAACTCCATACATTCGGGGGACGTCCTGGAAAAGGTCTTGGAGGAGGGCATCCGTCCACCGAGCACCAGCTCCGCTCCCAGCCATCCTGCCCGCCGCCCCGCCAAGCTCCGGGCCGAGATGCGCGGCGGCCGCTGAGCGATATAGCCGGGGTTTGCCTCGTCGTCCACGATGATAACGTCGGGACGGAGAGGGGCGAAAACAGCCCCCGGCCCTCCGACGACGATCGGTGTCGCGCCCTCTCGAACCGTCCTCCAAGCATCCCAGAGCTTTTTCCCCCCTGTGGAGGGCCATAGAAGCGCCTTCGATTGAAGATGGGAAGGAAGCCCGGCAAAAAAAGTCCGCGCCATTCCCCTCTCGGGAAAGAGGACCAAGGTGCGCTCTCCCCGCTCCATCGTCTGGATGTAGCGGTCCGCTCGCCTCCCGTCCCAGGGGATGAAGCAGGACGACTCCCGAAAACCCTTTGCGGAGGACGACAGGGGATTCCGGACGACAAGAAGTTCCCCCTTCAGAAGGGGGGGGGGACAGAGGGCCTGAAGGGCCAGACCCGTTCCACACAGAAAGGTCCGCCCCATCCAGAGGGCCAAATCCCATAGATCATCCCCCAGAACGTTTTTCTCGTCAAGGACTTCGGCAACAGAGCGCAAGTTCCGGGGAAGCTCGCTCTGGCCGGCTGGCCCCAAAACAAAGCCCACGCGAACGCCTCTCCCCAGGGGGACCCGAACCCGAGCCCCAACGGTCAAGGGACGATCCGCGCCATAGGTCAGCGAAGTCCACCATGGTCCTGGGACGACGACATCGACGAGATGGGGCACCTAGATCATGCCCCGCTCCGAGAGAAGCTCCCAGACGGAGTCCGCGACCTCCTCCTTACTCCCCGAAAATATGGTCTCGGCATCTCGGGAGAGCACGCGCACCGTATTGGTATCCGTGCCGAATCCACAGCCGGCAGCCGAGACATCGTTGGCCAGGATCAGATCCAAGCCCTTCCGCTCCATCTTCGCACGGGCGTTCTTCAGGAGATCGTCGGTCTCGGCGGCAAAACCGATCAGCGTTTGGTCGGGTCTTTTGCGCCGCCCCACCTCCGCCGCTATGTCCGGGTTCTGTACGAGCTCAATGGAGAGGGTCTCCCTCCCCTCCCTCTTCACCTTATGCCCGGCCCGATCCTTGGCGCGGTAGTCCCCCACCGCAGCGGCTTTGACGACGCACGTTGCCCAATCCAGGTCCTCCAACACCGCCCCGTACATCTCCTCGGCCGACACCACACGGCGTACGTCCAAGCCGTGCAGAACTCCCGGAGCCTCGACCGGCCCCAGAATCACCCTCACCTCGGCGCCCCGATACCAGGCTGTTCGAGCCATGGCAAGCCCCATCTTGCCGGTACTGGGATTGGAGATGTAGCGCACCGGATCCAGATATTCCCGGGTCGGCCCGGCCGTAACCAGGAGACGGACCGCATTCAGATTCCGAGCGGGAGACAGGGCCCGGAACACCTCCTCCAGGATCAGCCCCATCTCGGGCAGACGTCCCTTGCCCTCGTAGCCGCAGGCCAGGCTGCCGAACTCGGGATCCACGATCCGAACCCCTCGCTCCGCGAGAACGCTCAGGTTATGCCGCGTCGCGGGATGCTCGAACATGTGGACGTTCATCGCCGGAAAGAGAAGCACGGGAACCTTCGCGGCGAGCAACGCCGCAGCCACCAGGCTCTCTCCCTTCCCTTGGGCCAGATCCGATGCCGTATTGGCCGTACAGGGCGCGACGACGATGACCTCCGCCCAGTCCGTCAATCGGATGTGGGGGATCTCGTGCCCTCGCTCACAGGAGAGAAAATCCTCCTGAAGCCAGACCCGTCGCCCCGAGAGGGTCGAGAGCACAAGAGGACTGACCAGCCGCTCCGCCGCACGAGTCATGAGAATCTCCACCTCGCACTCCAACTTGCGGAGCCGGCTGACCAAGTCCGGAATCTTATAGGCCGCGATGCCGCCCGTCACGCAGAGCAGGATGCGCCGGGCCCGCTTCCAGCCGATCATGCCTCTTCCGGGACGGCCTCCGGAGAGCTGCACCTGTTCGCGGGAAACTCTCCCTTCTCCACCTCCAGTAAGGCCATGGAGAGGTATTTCTCGTTGGCAGGAAGCCCGTTCTCAACCGTTTTGTGCTCGCTGAGCCAGCGGGCTCTGGCCGCGATCAGGGCCGTAATTTCGTATTTGTTGTCGGTGTTGCACTTGTTCTCGAGCGCGTCGAGATCGTAAAACTTCATTTCCGTAACCCGCCTTCCCTGTAACTCAAAATGATCCTCCTGAGGCCCTCGGAGGCCCGGTCCAGATCGTCGTTCATCAACACATGATCGTATTTCTCGGCCTGCTGCAGCTCTCGTTTGGCGCTCTCCAGACGGGAGCGAAGCTCCGACTCCGTCTCCGTGTGCCGTCCCCGGAGCCGCCGCTCCAACTCCGCCTCGGAGGGGGGAAGGACAAAGATCATTACGGAATCGGGAACGAGGGAACGGACCTGAAGCGCACCCTGCACATCGATCTCCAAGAGAACGTCGTGCCCGGCATCCAGCTCACGCTCGACATCCTCCCGGAGCGTTCCGTAACGGGGCCCCCCATGCACCCGAGCGTGTTCCAGAAACAGCCCCTGTTCCGCCATCCGCGTAAACTCGTCCTCGGAGACGAAGCGGTAATCCACCCCTTCGCGATCCTCGGGACGAGGAGAGCGCGTTGTGCAGGAGACGGAATAGGCCAGTCCCTCGATGCCCTTCAGGGCCTGGGTCCGAAGCGTTCCCTTGCCCACGCCGCTGGGACCGGAGAGCACGAACAGCCTTCCTCTGTGTCTCATAGACCATGACCTTCCATTCCGTCACTCCACGTTCTGAATCTGCTCGCGGATCCTTTCGAGGCAGGATTTTGCCTCGACGACCCCCCACCGAAACTCCGCGTCGCCGACCTTGGAGCCCATCGTGTTGACCTCTCGGTTCATCTCCTGAATCAAAAAGTCCAGCTTGCGCCCCTCGGAGATGTTGCCGTTGGCCGTCTGCCTGAATTTGGAGATATGGGCGGCCAATCGGGCCAGCTCCTCCGTAACGTCCCAACGGTCGGACAGAAGGGAGACCTCCTGGGCAACACGGGACTCGTCCAGATCGAGGCCAAAACGCTCCGTCACCTTTTCGATCCGTGTCCTGAGGTTCTCCAGAGCTTCGGCGGAGGAGCTCTTCCATCGCTCGGCCAGAAGCGCCGTCACCCCTTCGAAGTTCCTCAGGTCCTCCTCGACCACCGCCAGCAGCTTCGATCCCTCGGAGCGCTTCATCTCCATGAGCGACAGTACGGCCTCCTTCAGCAGGCCGTCCCATACCTCGGGGTCTAGATCGGCCCCCTCCGCAAAGCGGGGGGTATCACAGATCCCCGGCAGGGAAAGGAATGCGGTCAGGCCGGATGGAGCTTCGAGTCCGCGCTCCTTGGACAGGGCTTCGATCCTCTCGAAACAGAACAGAAGCGCCTCCTCGTCCAGAACCGGATTCTTGGCCCCCGGATTCCAGGCTATCTCCGCAGAGAGGCGAACCTTCCCCCGTCTCACGAGAGAGCGCAGGGAGGAAAGCATGCGGCTCTCCAAGGATGCGAGTTCGCGGGGCAGACGTACCGAAAAATCCTGATAGCGATGGTTGACCGACGTCAACTCGAAGGTCACGGCCCCCCAGGAAAATTCCCGGGTCGCACGGCCGAACCCCGTCATACTTAAAAACATTCCAGCCTCCTCAATCGATCTATCCCGGACGGAGTGCCCAACACCAAAATTCCGTCCCCGTCTTGCGCCTCCGCGCAAGCCAAGGCCGGCCCAATATTCCGGAGTTCCGTGTCGCCCGCTCCCTGCTCCGCCCTGAAGGGAGCTCAAAATCCTCGTATCAGCGCTCGGGAAAGGTCAGCGCATCGAACGAGGCCGGACGGGTAAACCACTCGTTGCGAGAGGCCAGCATCCGCTCCACGGACTTCAGGAGCTCCCGCAGTCCTTCGCCATGAAGAGCGCTCACTCCGGCAACATCCTCGCCCTTGGCCCTCAGCCACAGGGCAAGGGATTCGGCGTCCTCCGGCGAAACGGCGTCCAGCTTGTTGAGGACCAAAATACGAGGTATTGCCTCGCATCCTATATCCGTCAAAGTATCCACGATCACCTCATAGGTCGCCATCGCCTCGGGATCGGAGGCATCCAGCAACATCAACAGGAGCTCCGCCTCGCGGACTTCCTCGAGAGTGGCCCGGAAAGCGGCCACGAGGGCGGGCGGCAGGTTTCGGATAAATCCCACGGTGTCCGAGAACAACACCGCGCCTCCCCCCGGAAGGACGATACGCCGCACCGACGTGTCGAGGGTCGAGAAAAGCCGGTCCTCGGCGAGAATTGAGACATCCCCGGAAAGCGTCCGCAACAACGTCGACTTTCCGCTGTTCGTGTATCCAACCAAGGAGATGGTCGGAATCCCCCGTTTGCGCCGTCGGTCCCGAACGAGCCGGCGCTGCCTCCGGACGTTCTCAAGTTTCCTCGTGATCTCCCGAACCCGCCGTTCCAGCCGACGTCGGTGGCGTTCGAACTCCGTCTCTCCCGGGCCCCGGGTACCGATTCCCGCGCCTGTCCGCGACATCTGGAGCCCCAGCCCTTTGAGATGCGGGATCTCGTAGCGGGTCAGGGCCAACTCGACCTGCAAGCGGGCCTCCGCCGTAACCGCTCGCCGTTCGAAGATCTTCATGATGACGAACGGGCGGTCCCAAACCGTAGCGCCCGTGAGTTTCTCCAGATTGCTCTTCTGGATGGGAGAGAGCCGCTCGTCGACCACGACGTAACGGGCCCCGCGCGCAAGACAAAAGAGACGCACATCCTCCGCCTTTCCCCTGCCGATCAGACAGGCGGGGTCGGGCTTGTCCCGACGCTGCATGACACTTCCCACCGACTCGATGCCCAGGGAAGCCAAAAGCAACCTGAGCTCCTCCAGCAACACCTCGGGGGAATCCTCCCGATCCGGAAGCGAAAGCCCGACCAAAATCGCTCCTGAGCGCAGGGGTCCCTCCCTCCGCTCAGGGCGCCGACGACTCAAGGCTCCTCATTGCGGCCGTCAGCTCTTCCATGATGACGGTCCTCCCGTCCCTGCTCCCGTAGACCTCGGGAGGGAAACGCAGGGGACGCCCGAAGGTCACGGTGATCTTGGCGGGGCGGATGAAATGAAGGCCCGGCGGCATGGCGTCGAAGCTCCCACGAATGTACGTCGGAAGAATCGGGGCCCGTTCGCGCATGGCGATCAGGGCAACTCCCCCTTCCAGGGGCTGAAGCTGCCCATCCAGCGACCGGCCCCCCTCCGGAAAGATCAGGACATCGCTGCCCTCGCGATAAAGCTTCATAAAACCCTTGAGGGCTCCGGCAGCGGAGGCGTTATCGGCTCGAGAGACCGGTACGGCCCCAAGTGCCCGGATGGCGCTCCCCAGAAACCAGGAACGAAAAAGCTCCTCCTTGGCAAAGTAGCGGAGCCGCCTGGGGAAAAACGCCCCAATAACGACAGGATCGAGATTGCTGGCATGATTGCAGGCGACGATCATCCTGTCGTCGGGATCGAGTTCCTCGATCCAATTGACGGAGCAACGATTGTATATCCTCAGCGCGATGCGGAAGGTGTTGCGGACCAACCAGTAAAACCAGGGATTGGGTCTCATGGCGCACCCCTTTTCCTTTCGAGGACGTCTCGAACATGTCGTTCCAGATGCTCCAGAACCTCGTCCTCCGTCATATCGGAGGTGTCGACGAGCACCGCACCTTCCGGACAGCGCAGAGGGGCGATCTCCCGAGAGCTGTCGATACGGTCCCGCTCGCGTATCCGCGACAGAATATCCTCGAAGGACACGGCCTCGCCCCTTCGCTGCAGCTCCAAATAGCGCCGGCGGGCTCGAGCCTCCGGGGAGGCCGTCATGAAAAATTTCAGGGGCGCCTCGGGAAAGACTACGCTTCCCACATCGCGCCCCTCCGCAACCAAGGGACCGTACCGCTCCTGATCTCTCTGTAGGTCCAGCAGGGCCTCTCGCAGACAACCCAACGCCGAGTAGGCCGAGACGATTCCGTCCACGTGAGGAGTCCGTATCGCGTCACTTACATCCTCCCCGTTCACCAGGACCCTCTCGCCCCTCAACTCGACCGAAATCGTTCTCAGCGCCCTCCGAAGTTCTTCCGTTTCCGCGGGGGCAACGCCCCTCCGATCCAGCGAAAGGGCAAGCGCACGATAAATTGCCCCCGTATCGAGATAACGAACATTCAGCCGCCGGGCCAACCGCCGGGCCACGGAACTCTTTCCCGCCCCGGCAGGACCGTCGATCGTCAGGACCCAAGCCACGCCTAAAGGCCCCGCATGTCCGCCATCTCCTGAGCCGCCTTCCCTGCGAAGTCCACGAGATCGGACATCAGGGACTCGAAATTGGAGACCCCCAGCCGCTCCAACGGCTCGGGGAACATGTAGGTCTGGAGACCATCCGCCCCCAAACCGATCCCCAACATAAGGCACATCGCGTTGGCCACACTGACGACATCCAAAAGCGGCTGATACTGCGCGTGCTCCTCCGGAAGCTCGTTTGGCTTGTGATGATAGGCGACGGCATGCTGATAGCCCTCGGGAAGATCCCACCGCTCCACCAGAATCGCACCCACCATCGCGTGGTCGAAGCCCAAAACGCGGAACTCGGCCTCCGTGAACGGCAACTGTTCCTCCTCCACCATCTTGACGATGATTCCGTATCCGAAACGTACGTAGTCGTTCAGGACGACCTTTCCGATATCGTGGAGGAGCCCGCCGACATAGGCCTCCTCGGGAGGCACCTTTCCGGTGGTCTGCGCGATGTAGCGGGATGCGTAGGCCACGGTCAGAGAGTGGCGCCACAGCTCCCCTCGATCCAGTGCATACCCGGAAAGCCCCTTGTCCATAACGGAATAGACCGTAGCCGCCAGGACGATATTGCTGACGTTTTTATACCCAAGGAGGGATATTGCCTCGGAGATGTTCGATATGTTGCGCGTCATTCCGTATGCGGCGGAATTTGCCAGCTTCAGAATCCGCAGAACCAAACCCTCGTCTCTGGACAGGCTTTGAGCGACATCCGAAGCGCTGCTTGTAGGGTCGTTGAGCTTGCGCAGCGTCTCCACCACAAACTGAGGGAAGGATTTTATCTCCTTCATTTTGTTGATGATGCGTGTCTTGATCAGTTCCCTTGAACGCTCGTCGATTTCACTCACGGACATGTCCTCCTTGCGTGAGGGCTATACTGCGCCACCTTCGAATATTTTAGTGTAGAGTTCGGAAAAAGACAATTCTATGAACTCGCCGGCTCGAAGATTTCTCAGAAACATGGCTCCGATGCTGCGCCGTATCAGAGTTTTTACCGAAAAGCCGGCCAGGTTGGCCATCGTGCGGATCTCTCGCTTGAGCCCCTCGCCGATGACGATCTCGATCCACCGTCCCCGAGGTTCTCTCTCCATCAAGGAGAGGGCTATGGGACGGATGTGGCGCCCCTCGATCTCGAATCCCCCCCGCCATCGCTCCAGCTGCCGTTCGTTGATCTCGATATTGAGCAGGGCCTCGTAGCCCTTACGGATATTCTTGGAGGGATGAAGGACGCTCTGAACGAGCATCCCGTCGTTCGTCAGGATCAAGAGCCCTTCGCTCTCCCGATCGAGCCGGCCCGCGGGATAGACGCGCTCCCGACGCAGGCGATCCGGGAGAAGGTCCACCACTACGGGATCGTATTTGTCCGTCACCGCACAGACCACCCCCACGGGCTTGTTCATAGCCACATAGACCGGAACGGAGAGGGCCAGCTTCCGGTCGTCGCAACGCACATCGTCCCTCTCCGGGTCGACCGCAAAGTAAGGAGCCAGAATAATTTTTCCATTGACCCGAACCCGGCCCGCGAGGATCACGGCCTCGGCCTTGCGCCGTGACGCAACGCCGCAGGCCGCCAAAAAAGCGTTAAGGCGCATCCGTCATCTCCCCATACTCGGCCGGCTCCGAGGAACTTTCCTCCCCGGAGCCGGTGAGATCGTCCAGAGGGTCGGCCCCGAGCTCTCCCAATTCCTCCAGGCTCGGCAGGTCCGCGATAGCCTCGAGTCCGAAGATCTCCAGAAAGCGCGGCGTCGTGCGATAGAGCAGAGGCGATCCGCTGGCCTTCTTGCGCCCGGCGATGCGTATCAATCCGTGACTCAAGAGGGTTTCGATAACCCGCTCGGAACGGACTCCGCGCAACTCCTCCACCTCGGCCCTCGTGACGGGCTGGTTGTAGGCGATCACGGCCAGAGTCTCGACCGCGGCCCGGCTCAGCCTTACGCGGCCCTTTCGGGCGGAATCCCTGAAGAGGGCGAGCACCTCGGCAAAGTGGGGGTTGGTCTCCAGAACCCACCCTCCGGCGACGGAGCGAACCACCAACCCGTGCGAGTTGCCCAAGTGATCCGACAGCTCCGACAACGCGGAGGAGACCTCCCCTGCCGACACCCCGAGGACGGTCCTCATCTCCCCTTCCGGGACGGGCGAAGAGGCGAGAAAGAGCAAAGCCTCGATCTGGGCTGCCAGCACGGACAGGCGAGAAGCTTGGCCGTCCGCCCCTTCAATTTTTTGCAAGGATCTTGACATCGGAAAAAAGATTCTCCTGCTCTATGCTGATCTTTCCCATACGACACATCTCAAGGAGAGCAAGCAACGTAACCACCAGCAATTTGACGGATCCTGCGGCCCCGCACAAAAGACGAAGCGACAGGACGGATTCTTGGGTCAGCCGTTCCTCCAGTTCCTCGATTCGGCTCTGAATCTGGGATTCCTCAGGCAGAGCCTCGGGGACCCCATCCCAATCCACGGCGTCGGCCTCCTCCCACAGCCTTGACCTTTCCTGTCTGTGGGTCCGCGTATACCGTTCGAAGAGTCCCCACCAGATTCGGGACAAAATGTAGAGGTCCCCGATATCGTATTCCAGCTCTCCGGCCGCGGGAACGTCGGAGTCCTCGACGATGCGCCGAAATCGGCGCAGTTCCGCCTCACGCCGATCCCAAAGCCATCGTGCCGCTTCCCTGTAGGGGCGGTAGCGCGCCAAGGTCTCGAGAAGGGCCTCCTCGTCGAGACCGGAATCCTCGTCGTCCGGGCTCGTCTCCTCGGAGAGGTCCGGTAGAAGCGAGCGGGTCTTCTCCAGCAGGAGCCCCGCCACCATAAAGAAGAACTCGGCGATCGTTTCGACCGAGGCGGAGCGCGTGCGGGCCAAGTAAGCGCCGTAAATACGGACGAGGTGGGCCACCTTGATGCGGGATGCCTGCATCTGCCGGCTCTCCACCAGATGACAGAGCAGATCGAGCGGACCGGAAAACCCTTCTATGGAGACCTCAAAGGTCTCTCGCCGCGCACTGCCTTCCAAATCCCGGGGAGCCCCCTATCGGGAGAAAGCCGGCAGAAGTCCCATGGCCGGATAGAGGCTGTCCATGGTCTCCTGCGCCGCAGCCCGCGCCCGCTCCGCCCCATGGGCCAGTATGTCGTCCAGAAGCTTCCGGTCGTTTGCGTATCGGGACCGCCGGTCGTGGATCGGCGCCATCATCGCCTGGATATGAGCATTGAGCCTTTTTTTACAGTCCACGCACCCGATCCCCGCGGAGCGGCAGCCTACCGCGATCTCCTCGCGCTCACTCATATCGGGGTTGAACACCTTATGGAGGTCCCAAACCGGGCACTTGTCGGGATCGCCCGGGTCCGTCTTCTTAATGCGGGCCGGGTCGGTGATCATGACGCGCAGCTTGTTCCACATCGACTCGGGGGACTCCGAGATATGCAGGGCGTTGCCGTACGACTTGCTCATCTTGCGTCCGTCGGTCCCGGGAACCTTGGGCGTCTCGGTCAGCAAAGCCTGAGGCTCGACGAGGAGTCCCTCGCCAAAAAAGTGGTTGAAGCGCCGTGCGATCTCCCGGCTCAGTTCCAGGTGCGCACTCTGGTCCTCTCCCACCGGAACGCGGTTCGCCCTGTAGAGGAGAATGTCGCCCGCCATGAGGACGGGATAGCCCAGAAACGCATAGGTGCTCAGATCCTTGTTCTTGATGTTCTCGATCTGCTCTTTATAGGTCGGGTTGCGGTAGAGCCAACCCAGGGGGGTGATCATGGCGAGGGCCCACCCGAGTTCTGCGTGCTGCGGGACGTGCGATTGAATGAAAATGGCGCACCTCTCGGGGTCGAGGCCGACGGCCAGCCAGTCCAGCAGGGTGTCGTAACAGAACTGAGCGGTGTTGGCGGACTCGGCGTAGTTGGAGGTCAGCGCATGCCAGTCCGCCACAAAATAGTAGCACTCGTACTCGTTCTGAAGCCGTACCCAGTTGTTCAGTGCGCCGGCCATATGCCCCAAATGCAGCGGGCCTGTTGCCCGCATCCCGCTCACGATCCGTCCTTTCACCTTTGACCAACCCCTTCGTTCTGCAATTCAAAACCCCTCAGTTGATGGATGCGGAGGATGCCCCTAAAGCCGCAGCGGCGACGAAAGCCCTCCCGACTCGATCAGGACCGTCTCCAGCCCTCCCGGTTCCGCGAGACGCCGCGCGAGTTCTCCCAAAGTCGCCCGCTCCATCTCCGCGTGATCGACCACCGCGACGGGCATTCCCCCACGGTCCGCATCCAGCAGGGTATGATATTTCACGTCGGCGGTGACGAAGAGATCGGCGCCGACACTTCTGGCGGCGGTCCAAAATTCCGCCCCCGCCCCCCCGCAAAGCGCCACTCGCAGTATACTACAAGACTTCGGGAGGTAGCCATTGATCCAGGTCAGACCCCAGGCTCTCTTGATTCGAGCAAGAACTTCGGCGGCCGGCAGGGGCTCGGGCAGCGTTCCGCAGACGCCCAGACCGCTCAGGGGATCGAGAACGGAGGTCCCCTTCAGCCCCAACAACCGAGCCAGCTCCCAACTTACGCCCCCCTCCGCAGAGTCCCAGTTGGTATGCGCCGCAAGGACCGCCATCCCACGCTGCACGGCGGTCCGCACGACACGCCCCGGCCCGTGGGAAAGATCCAGGCTTTTGATCGGAGCAAAGAACAAAGGGTGATGAGTCAGCAAGGCTTCGCATCCCCGATCCGCAGCTTCGTCCAATGTTTCGGGAAGTGCGTCGAGGGCCACACCAAGCCTTCGGACCTCAAGGTCGGGGTCGCCGATCATCAGCCCGACGTTGTCCCAGTCCGCCGCCAGGGAGAATGGCGCCACCTCTCCGACCCGCTCCAGCAATTCCCGAACCCTCATGCCGTTCCCCTCCAAATCGCGACATAAAAAAAGCTCCCACAAAGTAGGAGCAAAAACGTCTATGGTGGGCCCACCTGGACTTGAACCAGGAACCTTCCGGTTATGAGCCGGTGGCTCTAACCACTTGAGCTATAGGCCCTGAATAATCGACCGCAGCCGAACAAAAACAGTGTGTATTTTAACCTTTATTCGACCCTAATGCAACCGACGGGGCAACCGGTCTCCGCTTCTCTGACGGAAGGGTCCTCGGTCTCCTCCTTCAGGACTTTTGCCGTACCCGATCCCTCGTCCAGGACGAAACACTCCGGACTGATCTGAGTACAGACACCACAACCGATGCACGCCGACCGATCCAAGAATATTTTCATCGTCTTTTCTCTCACCTCCAGCTCAGTCGGCTCAAAAATCTGGCTTATTGTATTATGTGGATGTCCTGTCGTCAAATTTACGGATGGCGGGATACACAAAAGCCCCTAAATAAATCTGGAGTCATTCCTGTTGGACAAGATTTGCTGCCCTTTTCGTTCGGGAAAAAATCTTTTGGGCTATAATAGCCTTGGTACTGCTTTTCGAAATCAAGAGGGAACAGAAAACAGGGGCGCTTCAGAAGAACGGGATCTGGACGGGATTCAGGTCCGTCCCGGAAGATTGGGGCGGGTATGTTTTTTGTCGCTTGTTGTCGCAGCAGGTTTGCAGCTGGAAAAGAATCTTTTTCGGGATCCCCGGCATTCTGCCCCGTAACGCTAAGGAGAAGCCTTGCCATGTCGTCCTTCCAAAAAAACTTAAAGTCGATGATCATCGTGCTGTTTTTGTCCCTCCCCTTCCTCCTCTGCTCGCAGCGTTCGTCAGAAGCGCTTTCTGAGCCGCAACGTCGGACCTTCACGTGTACGAAGGACCGGGATGGGGACGCCAAGGTGCTTTCCGAACTCTGTTTTTTCAATGATTTGACCTCGGCGGATGTCCTTTGGGCCAACGACCGTACGGCCGAAAGCCTCACCGAGGGAACCGTGCTCGTCATTCCGAAGTCCAAAGGGGACATTCTGGCGGTCTGGCAGTCGGTACAGAGGAGAAAAAAGGACGTATCGGCTCCTTTGGTCTCCGTCAAGCTGCACGGCGTTCCTCTCCATGCCAGGCGCGGGGAGGGAATGCCCCCTCGCTCCGAGAGAAAGGATGCGTCCTCTATCGTCAAGCCGGAGGCATCCCCTCCTCCAAAACGGGAGTCGGCCGTCGAGATTACCGCCCCGGCTGTGCGCGGCGGTACGCCTCAGGAGAGGCTGAATGCGGAGAGGAAAGCACCCATTCCCCCATTCGAGCCTAAAGGGAAAACCGAAGGGCCCATGAGGATCGTTATATCGGGAGACCATGTCTCCTTGGTGAGACGGCCTCAGGCACTTGCGGACTTGCCTCGACCGTCCGCCTCGGTCGGCCTCCGGCGAGAGACGATCCTCGACGGTGTTCGTACCTCTCCCAGGCATCCGAAGGGCATCGGGCCCCTACCCCAAAAGATGCTTTGGCCCGTGGACGGGGCCGTCTCCTCGGGATTCGGAAAACGCGGCAGGCGCGCTCACCATTCGGGCATCGATATTCCCATGCCCAAGGGGACACCCATTCGGGCTGCGAAGGATGGCGTGATCAAACAAGTTGTCTCCGCCAAGTCACGGGGCTTCAGGGGATATGGAAATGTAGTGGTCATCGATCACGGCAATGGGCTTTCCACGTTGTACGCACATTGCCTGAAATACCAGGTCAAAAAGGGCCAGCGGGTACGCCAAGGGGAAACGATCGGCACCGTTGGACGTACCGGGCGAGCCACAACCAATCACGTCCATTTCGAGGTCCGGGTTCACGGTAAACCCGTCAACCCCATTCCCTATCTGCTTCCCAGACACTAGTTGAAGGGGCTGAGCCCGATCTCTTCCCGCCACGGCCCGTTCTCCCGGACAATCCCAGACTCCTCACTGAGCGTCCTCCACAGGCCGCGCGAGGCGCGTCACCAGGATCTGATCTATTTTGTAGTTGTCGATATCCATGACCTCGAACTTGTACCCGCCGTACACGATAAAATCGGTGCGGTGAGGGATTCGCCTCAGCATATACATGAGGAAGCCGCCGATTGTCTCGTAATTCTCCGACTCGGGGAAGGTCTCGATGTCGAACACGCGCATCACGTCGTCGATCGGGGTCGCTCCCTCCAGAAGCCAGGAGGATTCGTCTCGTTTGATGATCTGCTCCTCCTCGCCCACCAGGTTCCCCATCAGCATCAGCATGATGTCCTGGAGCGTGATGATCCCGACGACCAAAGCATATTCGTTGAGCACGACGGCCAGATTCTCGCCCCTGCCCTTGAACTGGTCCATGGCCTCGGCCAGGGTCAGAGTATCGGGGATGATAAGGGGCGGACGAATGTTGAATCCGGAGTCCAGCCGAAGGCTTTGTCCCTTCACGAAGCGTTCCAAAAGTTCTTTGGAGTCCACGCAGCCGACGATGTGATCGATGTCCTTGTCGCACACGATGTAGGTGGAATGCGGTGCCGAGGCAATTCGGTCCTTGATATGCGCTTCCTCCTCGTGGAGATCGAAATAGACGACATTCTCTCGAACGGTCATGGCGGAGGTCACGGTGCGTACATCAAGTTCGAAGACGTTGTCGATCAGGTCCTTTTCCTGCTTTCTCAGCAATCCAGCCATCGTTCCCGCCTCGACCATGGCGTAGAGGTCGTCCGATGTGATGTCGTCCCGGCGCGACTCGGGCAGTCTCAAGGCTTTGCAGATCGCGTTACTCAGGGCATTGAATACCCTTGCCAGGGGCCCGCAGACAAGGATAACCCGCCGCATGCCCTCGATCAGCCTCAGAGCTACGGCCTCGGGGACCGCCATGGCTATTCTTTTGGGGATAAGATCGGCGAACAGGACAAAGAAAAGAGTGACCCCCACAAAGGGAATCGCCGAGGCAACCTGTCCCCTGAGGCCGGGAGAGAGAAAATCCGGGAGCCTCTTCAGGATCATGGGCGCGAGAAAGGAATCCCCTACGATTCCCGCCAGAATGGCCACAGAGTTCAATCCGATCTGTACGGTGGTGAAGAACAGCCCCGGCTGTTCCTGAAAACCGATGATTCGAGCGGCTCGGGCATCACCGGCATTCGCGAGCGCATTCAATTTCATCCTGCGGGATGCCGCCAGGGAGATCTCGGAAAGAGAGAAGAAGGCACTGATCGCCGCTAGGGCGACGAGAATTAGAGAACCGTAAACCATCATCGAGGATTTCCTCCCGCTCAAAGCGTTCCAAAACAAAAACAGGAGCGTTTGGGAACTTTTTTCAATTATACCCCACTATGGCCCACACCTGCTTTTCCGAAGTCTGCGGGAGTTCCTCCGTGCGCTCTCTTCGAAAACAAGGTAGAATAATGCGTTCAAGATAGGAAACGCAAAGGAGACGAGGGAGTAAAGGTGACTGGCAAAATACGGCTTCTGGGGCGCACCGTGCTGTGGATCGCCTGCGTCGCAATCGCGGTCGGCTATCCTGGGTACAGATTTGCCCGAGGTTACATCGCTGGAACTTTGAACGAACAACTGCGTTCCGAAACGGCGAGCATTCGTCAGGCCCTGGAGACGGCCGTGCTTCAAAAGAGCGTTCTCCTCAAAAAGTTTGCCCTGGAGGCGGGGGGCTATTGCCGTTCCGGGGACAGGGCTGCCTGCATGAGCCTGCCGGAACGCTACGTCGCTGCCTACGCCCCTGCAAGGGGGTTGGGGCTCCATTTTCAGGAAGGCACCTTCAAGGATGGAAGCGGCCTTGCGGTTTACTCCTTTCGGGACGAGGGCCAGCCCTCAACGATCGAGGGGCCATCAGGCGACATGAAGACCTTTTCTCAGAAAAAAGAAGCGGATCAAGTGGCGTGGCTCCCGTTTCGTCTCCACCCTCTGACGGGGACTCCGACCATGACCGCAGTCTACCCCGTACTGACGGCGGATGGAAGATGGAGGGGAACTGCGACATGCGACATGGAGATATTCGAACTTCAAAAGCTCTTGACTGCACGAGGTTTGCCCGAATCTCTGACGGTGGACCTATTGGACGAAAAGGGGATCGTGTTGGCAAGCACCCGGCCCGCTGCCCTGATGCGTCCTGTGGGTCAGAACGCTTCTCAGAATTTCGCGAGGACGGTCACGACCGTGCTGTCGGAACCCGCCGGTGCGCTGAGCTACACCGAAGGAACGGTAACGATGCGTCTCTTCTTTGAATCCTTGCCGGGGACGGGCTGGCGAATTCTCATAAGAACCCCTGCCACAGAAGATCTTCGGAACGTAAAGTGGTTCTGGAAGAACGACCTTCGCATTTATTCCTGCTGCGGCTTTCACACCGTGAGACGAACCGAGGCGTCGAGGGGAAGCGAGGAGGCCGTTCCCCCCGATGCCCCAAGACCTCCTCGGTTCGACGTCCCTTTAAAAGGGCGACGTTTCGGCCCCTCCGCCCCCGACAGATGAAATCTTGAGGGCAAAGAACGCTAAGCCTCTATGGACAGGTCCTCTTCATTGTTCCTGGGAAAGGTCGAAGTCCAGGTACGGATGGGCAGGCCCCAGATCTTGATGAAACCGGCTGCCGCCGCATGGTCGAAGGCATCTCCCTCGGAGTAGGTCGCCAAATCGTGTTTGTAGATCGCCTTGTCGGCCTTCATGCCACGGACGACGGCCTGTCCTTTGAAGAGGCGGACCTTCACTGTACCGCTCACGTACTTTTGGGTCTCATCGATGAAGGCATCGATGCAGTCTTTGAGGGGAGAGAACCAATAGCCCTCGTAAGTCAGCTCGGCGAACCGCACCTCGAGTTCCCTTTTTGTGGTCAACACCCGCTTGTCCAGAGTTATGGTCTCGAGGGCCCTGTGGGCGTTCAGCAATGTAATGGCAGCGGGACATTCATAGACCTCGCGGCTCTTGAAACCGACAAGCCGGTCCTCGATCATGTCGATGCGCCCAACACCATGGCTTCCCGCCAAATCGTTCAGTTTCAGAATAAGCCCGGCTCCGTCCATCCTCTCCCCGTTCAGCGCAACCGGGATTCCGCGCTCGAAGGTGAGCTCCACAAAATCCGGTCTTTCCGGGGCCTCAAGGGGGTTGACCGTCAGTTGGTAGGCGTCCTCGGGCGGTTCGTTCCAGGGGTCCTCCAGCATTCCGCACTCGATGGCCCGTCCCCAGAGATTCTCGTCAATGCTGTAGGGCGCGCTTTTCGTCGCCTGGGCAGGGATACCGTGACTGATGGCGTACTCCACCTCGGCCTCCCGGCTGAAATGCCAGTCCCGTACTGGGGCCAGGACCTCCAGCATGGGGTTCAGGGCCGTGGCGCAGACCTCGATTCGCACTTGGTCCTGTCCCTTGCCGGTGCATCCGTGTGCCACAGCGCTGGCCCCTTCTCTGTGGGCGATGTCCACCAGCATCTTGGCAATCAAGGGGCGGGAAAGAGCCGAGGTCAGGGGGTAGGTCCCCTGATACATCCCGTTGGCCTTCAGGGCGGGCCAGACGTACTTTTCGACAAAAGTTTTTTTGAGGTCGAAAACATAGGCTTTGACGGCCCCACTGTGCAGCGCCTTGTTCTTTGCCGCCTGAAGGTCGATCACCCTCTGGCCTATGTCCGCAGTCATCGTCACCACGTCGTACCCCTGCTCAGAGAGCCAAAGCACGGACACCGAAGTATCCAAACCACCGCTGTAGGCGAGGACGACTTTCCCTTTCTTCCCCATCGTCCCTTCAACTCCTTTCCTGAATGAAACAATCTCATCGATGCTAGAGGAGCCCGGACCGAATTCCGCGTTCCTCCGGCATAGAGGGCTTGGCACAACGTTCTGCCCTGAATAGGGCAGAGGAGCGCCGCAGGACGCTCCTCGCTGAAAGATGGATGCCAGTATAGGCGATTATGAACGCCAAGTCAATGGTTTCTTTATGTTTTACTTTTGTTTACAAATGAAGTTCGGCACTCGGGACGAGATCCTCCGCATCAAAAAGGTTTGCCGAAGGGCAACAGGCTCCACAGGAGCCTGAGAATCGGATTGAAGAGGAAGTTGATAATGCCGGTCAGCAGGAGCACCAGAAGAATGATCATGCCGTACTGCTCCAGCCAGTAATAGTGCCTCAGGTATTTGAAGGGCAAAAAAGCCTGAAGGACCTTGGAGCCGTCAAGAGGCGGAATCGGGATCAGATTGAAGGCGGCCAGTCCCATATTGATGTTGATCATCTGAGCGAGAACCGTAAAACCGGCATCGCCCAAAAATCGGCCCCAGGTTTGACCGTAAAAGCGAAGAAACAGCACACAGACGATTGCCGTCAGGACATTACCCACCACCCCCGCCAGGGAAACGATGACCAGATCGCGCCGCGGATGGCGAAAATAGCGAGTGTTGATCGGCACGGGCTTGGCCCAGCCAAACCCGACGAAAAGAAGCATGAGCGTTCCCACCAGGTCGAAATGGTCCAGCGGATTCAGCGACAACCGCCCCGAACGTTCTGCCGTGGGATCCCCCACCAGTTTGGCTGCATAGCCGTGGCAGAACTCGTGGAACGATATGGCCCACAACACGGCGGGCAACGACAGCAAAAGCATCATGGGATTCTGGAAAAGCCTCAAAACGTTCACTCCTTCCCGAGGTCGGTCCCCGGAATTTACCGCCGGCGTTCAGCCCCGTCTTCAAGCGACGACGCCACCCATTTTACAGATCCGGAGAGGAAATCGCCCCCGCAGATTCCTCGGTAAAAAACGCGGCAAAAGTTCATTTCCTCCGCTCCAGATGGCTTCTGACGTAGTCCTCCTCGTCCGCAAGGGTCACTATCTCCCCGTCCATTCGGGCCAGACGTATTCCCTGGAGCACCTCTCCGATCTCGGGGCCGCAAAGCCCCACCCTGACGAGGTCGTCCCCGGTCAGCTCGCCTCGCAGAGGTCTCCAGGAGAGCAGGTGCCGAACGACATGGCGGCGGGACTGCCCCCGTTTCATGCAGGATATCCAGAACAAGAGGGGCACCGGACCATACGGTTTGAAGAAGAGGTAGACCTCCGAGTTCCTCGGATTTTTTCTTCCCCCAAGAAATTGCTCGACCTGTGGCCAGCAATCGAGACAGATCGACATCTCCCGCCTCTCCGCCGGGCTCAAGCTCAACCGATCCATCGCGGCAAAGCGTACGCTCTGGGGGGACTCCAGCAGTACCGCGGCCATGCCGGGCAGCCACTCCATCCCCTTGAAGTCGACTCCGATCCTGCGGGCCCTCGGAAGAAAGCGCTCGAGGACACGGAGCCTGCGCTCTATGGATGGACCAAGACGAAGGCCGGGGAACAGAGCCTCCCAGACCCCCAGCTCCTGCATCCGCAGAACGATTCGGCGAAAGCGCGCCTCTCCGGCATCGATCTCGAGCTCCGCGCGTACCCTGGGACCGGACAGTCGCCCCAGCAAACCTCCCCGAAGGGCACCGTGGAGAAGACGCAGCGTGTTGTCCTCGAACTTCAGTCCCAATCGCTGCTCCAAGCGGATGCCCCTGAGAATGCGAGAGGGATCCTCAACGAAACTGAGGTTGTGGAGGATGCGAAGAATTCCCTCCCGCAGATCCTCCCGACCGCCGAAGTGGTCCGTCAGAGTGCCCCAGTCCCCCTCGCTCAGGGAGACGGACATCGCGTTGATGCTGAAGTCGCGGCGAGCCAGGTCCTGCTTCAGGGAATCGCTGACCACCGTCGGCTGGGCCGCCGCATACTCATAGAACTCCCGGCGGGCCGTCGCAATGTCCACCTTCAGTCCGTCCGGGAAGGTGATCGTTCCCGTTTTGTATCGCCCGTGCACCGTGCCGCGGCAGCCCGGCTCGTCCCAACTCCCGACCAGCTTCTCCGCGTCCCCCTCCACTGCAATGTCGATATCGACGTTTTTCACCCCCATCAGGATGTCGCGGACGGTGCCCCCCACCAGATACGCCCTCATCCCCATGGCCTCCGCCCGGGCTCCGATCCGACGCAACAGGCCGAGTTCCGCCCCGGAGAACGAGGACTCGAGCAGTGCAGCGATCCCCTCCATCCAGAGAAAACCGGACCGCAAAGCCGTCTCGCCGGCCGGCTGAAAGTTTCGATAGAGGGCGCGGACGAGGTCCGCCCGGGTCAGAATCCCCACCAGCCGGCCATTGTTGAGCACCGGCAACCGCTCGAAGCTATAGGTCGCCATCAATCGGTGGGCCTCGTCGATCGAGGCCTCCGAGGAGATCCCGATGACGCCTTCCGTCATGAAATCGCGGATGCGCGCGCGGTCGAACCCGTGCAGGTGAGCCTTATCCAGGTCCTTGCGCGTCATGATGCCGACGACCTCGCCGTTTTCCAAGGCGACGGGCAGAGCCTGATGTCCGAACCTCAGCATCGTTCGATAGGCCTCGTCGACCATTGCGTCGGGAGAGACCGCCAGCACGGGTGAGGTCATGACGCTCGCCACATCCAGCATGGGAGGAATCCGACGTTTCAGGTCCTCCTCCAGCTCCTCAAGCAGCTCCTGCGGCTCCCGCTCCAAGATCGTGGCCGAACCCGCCTGGATATGTCCGCTGCCGCCGTAGGGGGTCAAAAACTCCTTGACGTTCAGCACCCCGGGAGAGCTGCGAACGATCAGGCTGACCTTGCGCCCTCCGCTTCGCACGGCCGAAAGCGTGACGTGGGAGTCGCAATAATCCCGAAGGCGGTGAACGAAGAGCGACAAACCCTCGACGTATTCCTCGGTCTCCGCCCACGTGGACAAAACCTTGGCCCCGTTGACATAGCTCTCTCGCGCATTTTCGGCCAGGACGTCCAGCAGGTGCCGCTCGCTTGCCGGCATGGAGACCTCCGCACGAGCCAGGATGCGCGACAGGTCCGCTCCCATCTCCCTCAGACGCGCCACGGCCAGGATGTCCCTGGGGGTCGTGGACTCGTAAGTCAGAGCCCCGGTGTCGTCGTAGATCCCCAGGGCGAAGAGCGTCGCCTCCTCCGGGGAGATCCTCTTTCTCTCCTGGATCAGCAACTCGACGAGCATCGTGACCGTAGCCCCTATGGGCAGCCAAACCATCTTCTCCGCGGGAAGATCGTCCGCCGTGGGAGGGTGATGGTCGTAGACGTGTACGCTCACATCCTGCCGGCCCGCGAGCGCGGCGAAGGAACCGATGCGGCTCCGAGCGCGCGTGTCCACCACGACCATCAGGGTGACCTGATCCATGGGGACGGTCTTGGGCTTCAGAATGTTCCATTGGCGCCCGTAGTGGGCCATGAAGTCCCGCACCTTGCGGTTCATGGCACCCGGGGGGCAGATCACCGCATCCGGATAGAGTTTCTGAACGGCGATCATGCTGGCCAGAGAGTCGAAATCCGTGTTCAAATGGCTGGTGATCAGCTGCATTGCAGGCCTCCTCCTTCCCCCCGGCCGCCTACGGTTTGCTCGTAAACGAACCGGACGGCGTGCTCGAGCTCCTCCACGCTGCCGTCGTTGCGCACCACGAAGTCGCTTCGGTCGGCACGCTCCTTCGAGGGCAGGAAGAAGGACTCCCGTCTCAGAAGCTCCGCCTCGCCCCACCCCCTTCCGCGGCAACGCATCACCCGAACCTCCCAGGATGCGGTGACGAACACCGTCGCCGTGACCCACTCGGGAACGCCCCCCTCGAAGAGCATCGGGATCTCCGCAACGACCCAGCTTCGCTCGGAGTTCAAGGAGTTCACACGATGGGCCATCTCCGCCCTCGCCAGAGGGTGGAGCAGGGCACAGCCCCAATCGTAGTCGGCCCGAGAGGAGAAGAACCGTGCGGCGACCCGAGCCCGAACGACACGTCCCTCAAGGTCCAGGATTTCCGAGCCCCAGCGGCCGACGGCGGCTGCGACGACATCCGGCCGCCCCCAGAGCTCGGCCACAATGGCGTCCGCGTCCAGCCGTACGCCGCCCATGCGCTCGAAAAGGCGTGCAACCGTGGACTTACCAGCCCCGACGTCCCCGGTAATGGCCAGTGCCGTAACTGCCATAGCCCCGTTTTCCTCCGTATCCGTCCCAATTTCCCCGACGTTCCTCCCCTCCGCGGTCGTCCAGATTTTTGTACGCGTCGGGGATCTCAAACAGGAAGCGGGAGAACCCTTTGTCGAGCGTCGTCCCATAAAGACGCCGGCTGCGGGCCGCAGTGAGGTAGAGGCGTTCCTCCGCCCGTGTCATCCCCACATAACAGAGCCGGCGCTCCTCCTCCATTTGAGAGGGGTCGTCCTTCGCCCGCGAGTTCGGGAAGACGTCCTCTTCGAGCCCCACGAGGAACACGACGGGAAACTCCAAGCCCTTGGCCGCATGCAGCGTCAGCAGGCCGACGGAGCGACGGTCGTCGGGATCCTGAGCGTCCGCGTCCGTAAAAAGGGCCGCCTCGGCCAGGGATTCGGCAAGGTCTCCCTCGGGGACGACGGAGCGGAGTTCCATGACGTTGTCGATGCGGTCCTCCCAATCCTCCGGATTCTTCTCCCTCAGAAAATCCTCGTAGCCCATGTGGTTCAGCACGTAATCGACCGCGGCCCCCACGCCGCGCTCTGCGGCCCTCAGAAGTCCTGCCATCTGTCGGCCGAATAGGGCGACCGCCCCTCCGACCTGTCCTTTGACCGGAAAAATCCCCTCACCCACCGCACGCCAGAAATCCCCGGCCGGCGAGGCGGGCACCGCACCCGAGGCCTGCCACCCGGACCATTCCTCCCGTTTCTTCGGCCCCATGCCCTTGATCGCAAAAGCGGCCACACGCTCGAAGGAGGTCCTGTCGTCCGGGTTCACGGCCAGTTTCAGGACCGCGAGGACATCCCGGACCTCCTTACGCTCGTAAAAAGCCGTTCCCCGGACAATTCTATAAGGGATTGCCGCCTCCAGCAGCTTTTGTTCGTACAGGCGGCTCATGGTGTTCTGACGGTACAGAATGGCCATATCGCCGTAGTCGTAGCCATGATTCACCTTCAAACGTCCGATCTCCGCGGTGATGAAGCTCGCCTCCTGAAGATCGCTGTTTGCGAGCAGGGTATGGACCTTCTCCCCCTGCCCCCGTGCGGTCTTGAGCTCCTTCTCCTTTCGTGCGGAGTTGTTGCGGATCAGGGCGTTCGAGGCACCCAAAATATTGCCCGTCGAACGGTAGTTCTCGTCCAGAATGATGGTGTGGGCGTCTTTTTGCCCCGCCATCCCCTTGAAATCCCGCTCGAAGTTCAGGATCATCCCGATATCCGCGCCGCGCCAGCCGTAGATGGACTGATCCGGATCGCCAACCACGTTCAGCCGGCAGTCCGGTCCCACGAGGTAGCGGAGCAGCAAGTACTGAGGCCGGTTGACGTCCTGATACTCGTCCACCAAGAGCCAGCGGATCCGCTCCCGCTCCGAGCGTTTCACCCCCTCGTCCGCAGCGAGGATCTGCAGGGGAACGATCATCAGGTCGTCGAAATCCACCGCTCCCCGGTTTCTCAGCTCCCTGCGGTACTCGTGGGCGACGTCCAGGTACAGGCCCTCCAGAAGGGGCTCCCGGCTCCCCGGCGACCAGGCCGCCCGATCCCTGGATATGGCGTCGAGAACCGAGGCGGGTTCGATATCCTTGGTGTTGACCCCCATCCGCTCCAGGATCTGTTTGACCAGGGCACGGCTGTCCCCGCGATCGAAGACGGCGAAGCCCGGCTTTACCCCCGCCTGGGCCTCGGCGGCCTCCCGGTTCCGGAACAGAAACTTCAGGCCGAAGGCGTGAAAGGTGCTGACGCGCACCTCCTCCGCCCCGGAGGAGACCAAGGCCGAGACGCGCTCGCGCATCTCCCCGGCGGCCTTGTTCGTAAACGTCATTGCCGTGATCTCCCAGGGCTTTGCCAGCCCCTCCGCAATCAGCCAGGCGACCTTGTGGGTCAGGACCCTTGTCTTCCCGCTGCCCGCCCCGGCCAGGATCAAAAGCGGCCCGTCTACATACGTCACGGCCTCTCGTTGCCTGGGCGAGAGGCGTTCCAGAATGTCCTTGTCCGACATATCCTCTTCTCCTTAACTATCAATCCTCGAACCCGTCAAAGATCCTCCTCCGGGCTTGTTCCGCCGCCTTCCACCTCCATGGAGTCGATGGACAACTCGAGCCCGGACAGGAGCTCCACATCCGGGCTGCCGCACCTGGGACAGACGAAGGCCGTACTTTCGCTGCCGGTGTCTCGGCCACAGGCCCTGCACCGAAAGACGATCGGCAGGGACAAAATCGACAGTTCCGCCCCTTCCGTGGCGGTCCCCCTGGAGACCACGGAAAAAGCGAAGGCCACGAGCTCGGGGTTGGCCCTTCTCAGACCACCGACCTTCAACACGATACGGCGAACGCGGGTCCAGCCCGCCCGCTCGCAAAGGCCAAGAATGGCGTTGTTCACGGACTCCGTCAAGGCCAGCTCGTGCAAAACGGCATCCCCTTCCGCGCGCTACGAAGGACTCTGGGCGGCCAGGGCCGACAGGGCTCCGATGAAGCGCTCCGTCGTCTCGGAGTCGAAATCCAGGCCCTTCCGGGCTCTCAGCAACTGAAGAAGGATCTGCTCCGAGGCGGTGTCCAGATCCCGCAGATCCCCCAGGGAGGAGAGGTAATCGGCTATCATGATAGCCAGCCTCAGAATGGAGCTACCCAGCGGAGTCCTTCGGGACTCGTCCTTCGGATCGAAGGGTTTGCGGTGAAAGCGGATGATATCGGCAATCCCCCGCATCCGCTCGATCCTGGCCAGCAACCTGGCGGACTGGATGGAGTAGTCCTCGAACTCGTGGAGGTCCGGATCGGAGGATTCCTTGAGCCGCTCCTGGTAGATCGAGATCTTCCCGAGGTTATGCAGGAGCCCCGCCGCCCGCAACTCCCGCAGCGCGCCCTCGGTAAGCCCCATCGCCTTGCCTATCTGTAGCGCGATGGAGGCGATCTGTTCGTTCCTGCTGGCAATCTCGGACTCCTGGGCGAGCAGAATCTCGTAGAACATCTCGACCATGGCGTCAAAATCGTGCTCCAGCCTGCGCTCCAATTCCACCTCCTCGGTACGGTCGAAGAGAATTTCCATAAAGAGCCCCGTATTCCGGCCATCTGCATCGAGAAGGGGAAAATCGACGATAGAGCTGTAGAGGACCGAACCGAAGCGCGGCGCCGTTGCCAAGGGCCTCTGGACCTCTTCCATCGTCTCCCGACATTGATCGAGCATGCAGTCCGGACAAGGGCCGCCGTAGCCGAAAAGCTCGTAGCACTTTTCGGGGAGAGGCCCGCACTCCCTCCGTCCCAGGGCGGACTTCAGGATCCCATTGACGTGGACCAAGTCCCTGTTCCCCCTGACGACGAGGTAGTTTAATGGGACGTTTTCCATGATCATCCGGACATATTCGTGCTGTACGACCCGAGAAAAGGGCAGAGGACGGCGCATTTCACCAGCCTCCGGCGTCGGACAGCTCTTCCGTGTCCAGAAGCTCCAGCATGGCTTGAGCGATTCGAGGATCGAATTGGCCTCCGGATCCCCTGAGGAACTCCGCCTTGATGTATTCTCGATCCCGGGCATCCTTGTAGGATCGACGCGAAGCCATGGCGTGAAAGGCATCGGCCGCCGAGATGATGCGAGCCTCCCAGAGGATGTCCTCGCCCTTCAGACCGTCCGGGTAACCCTTTCCATCATAGCGCTCATGGTGCGAACGTATGATGGGGCCGATGTCGCGAAAACGGTCGAGCCTGGCGACCATCTCCGCGCCACGTGGCGAATGGACCTTGATGATCTCAAATTCCTCGTCCGTCAATCGGCCGGGTTTGTTGAGGATATCCCAGGGGACCCCCACCTTTCCAATGTCGTGGAGCATTCCCGCGACCTCCATCCGGAACTCCTCTTCCCTGGGCATACCCAGTTTTCGAGCCAGAGCCAGGCTGACGTCGCGCACACAGCGGGAATGCCTTGCCGTGTAGGCGTCCTTGGAGTCCAGGAGCTGGGCCAAAATGTCGATCAGGGAGAGAAAATCCTGTTCCAGGCGGTCCCGATACTCCAGGATGCGGGTCTTGTCCACCAGGAATTCGATCACTTTCTCGACCCGCCCGTTCTTTTTTACAGGAACGTCATGAATCTCCAGCACGACGGCGGAGCCGTCCTTGCGGGTCTGTCGCCGCATGGAGACCACCTTCTCCCCGCTCTCGAAGACCTTCGCCATCATGCAGCCGGGGCAGGGTCTGTCCTTGCCCGTCAGCTCGAAACAACGCTTCGAACAAATCTCGTCCTTCGAAAACGCCAATGTGCTGGCCAACCGATCATTGACATAGTGCACGTTGTAATTCCGGTCCAGCAGAGCGATGCTCGTCGGGGTCCGTTCTCCCATCAGCTGCAGCAGTTTTTCCCCCGCTATTTTCTCGAAGTCGAGGTTGAAAACAGAATCCGTCATCACCTCAGATCGTCCTCTCCGTCACGCTTCCCCACCCCTCGGCACCCCAGACAGCCGCACGCAAAAATTCATCCTCTAGGCGGGCGTGCCGAGGTTCTCGAGACGAAGGGACAGCTCCTCCCATCGTCTGTAGGCCCCCTCGAGCCCACGCTCGATCGTGTTCCGCTCCACCATGAGTTCCCGCACCCGTCCGGAGTCCGCGAGCACCTCGGCATCGCTCAACGCGGCATCGATTTCGTCTCTCCGTGTCTCCATGTCCTCGATACGCCCCTCCAAAGGGGTCAGCTCCTTCCGGATTTCGCGCCGCTCCCGATCGAGACGTTCCCGTTCTTCGGCAGCCTGCCGACGGATGGAACGCGTACTTCGCCCAAAGCGGATATTCTCCGTCGCCCCCTCGCAGCCACCGCCCAAAAGCGCCTCCCGTCTCTCCAAAAACCAGGAGTAGTTGCCGGGATAATCGTAGACCCGTCCGTCGCGGATCTCTAGCACCCGCTCCGCCAACGCGTCCAAGAAGTGGCGGTCGTGGGAGACGATGAGGAGGGTCCCTCCGTACTGCAGCAACGCGTTCTGCACGAGCTCCTTGGTGCTCCGGTCGAGGTGGTTGGTCGGCTCGTCCAGGATCAGAAAATTGGTCTCCGCCAACATGAGCTTGAACAGGGCCAGACGCGCTTTCTCCCCTCCCGACAGCACGGAGACGGATTTATGGATGTCCGAGCCGGAGAACAGGAACGCGCCCAACAGGCTGCGGCGGCTGACATCGTTCAGGATCGACGGGGCCGATCGGGCCTCCTCCCAGATCGTGTGAGAGTAGTTCACATTCTGGGCGCTCTCCTGGGAATAGAAGGCCCGTCTCACATTGTGCCCCAGACGCACGGTACCGGACGTCGGAGCCTCCACCCCGCTCAACAGCCGGAGCAGCGTGGACTTGCCCGCGCCGTTGACGCCCACGAGGGCGACGCGCTCTCCGCGATTGACGGTAAAATCGAGCCCCTCAAACACCCGATTCTCCCCGTAGCTCTTGGAGAGCCCCCGGACCCCCAGGACCTCCCAGCCGCTGTCCGGGGCCTCCGGAATGCGAAAACGGACACCCTTTTCGGGCCCGTCGATCACGATCGCATCCATCTTTTCGAGCTGTTTCAGACGGCTCTGAACCTGGGCGGCCTTGGAGGACTTGTAGCGAAAACGGTTGACGAACCGTTCGATTTCCTCCACGCGACGCCTCTGTTCCTCGGCCGTGCGCTCCAGCCGCTCACGAGCGCACTCCTTCTCGACCAAATACCGGTCGTAGCCACAGGGATAGAGCGTCAGATGCCCGTGCTCGAGCTCCGCGATCTGCTCGGTCATGTTCTCCAGAAACCGGCGGTCGTGCGACACGGCGACGATGGCCCCCTTGTGGGCGCGCAGCCACCCCTCCAGCCATTCCATGCTCTCGGTGTCCAGATGGTTCGTCGGCTCGTCAAGAAGCAGCACATCCGGGGCCGAAAGCAGCAGGGCCGCCATGGCGATGCGCATCTTCCACCCCCCGGAGAACTCCGAGCAATTCCGCTCCCCGTCCTCCCGGGCGAACCCCAGGCCGTGCAGGACTCTTGAGGCCGCCGCCTCGAACCCGAAGCCTCCCAGGTGCTCGAAGCGCCGTTCCAGGCGGGCGTGTTCCTCCAGAAGGCCGGCGAGATCGCGCGAGCCCTCGTTCGTGGCGGACAATGCAAGCTCCGTCTCTCGCAACCGCGCCTCCAGGCCGGCAACGCCCACCCGTTCCTTCAAAAGGTCTACGACAGGGATGGATTCCAGCTCCACGAGGTCCTGAGGCAGATAGCCGACCCGCAGTCCCTTGGAGCGTTCGACTTTGCCTCCGTCCGGCTCGACTTCCCCCGCCAGGATACGAAGCAGGGTAGTCTTGCCCGCCCCGTTGTTCCCGACAAGCCCCATGCGGGCGCGTTCCCCGATCAGGCAGCCGACATCGTCGAAGATCACCTTCTCCCCGAAAGACAGTCGAAGTCCCTTGATGTCGATCAGACAAATCCCTCCCGTGTTCTCTTTGAGCCAAACCCCAGAAGTATATACCAACCGAGAGGAGCTCAAAAGCGGACTTCAACTTACGTTCATGTCCAAGGGGTTCTGAAGGAGAAAGAGGAGGAAAGAGAGCAAGTCCTCTCGGGGCAACGGTTTTTCTGAATTGAACAAGAATGGGCTCAGCAAAAAACGCGCACCTCGACAGCTCCGGATTCTCGAGGGGGCCGCAGCGCCATCACCAAGGCGTCTCGTCGTCCTCTCGCGTGACGGAGTTTATCGTCCGGCCGGAGAACCCTCTGGCCCGCAGCCTGCCGATGATCCTCTTCAATTCCATGCCCCGGTCGAGCCAATCCCCCACCAGCTCACGAGCACGTTCCTGTTCGTCCACCTCCGACAAGGCCATGCGGATGTCCTCTCGAGAGACGCCGCGACGGGAAAGCTCATAGTCGATCCGGTCGTTTCCCCACCCCTCGTGCCCCTCGGCAAAAAGCCGCGAGTAGGCTGTATCGTCAAGGAGCTGCAACATACGAAACTCCTCCAGCAACCCCTCCGCCTGCTCGGACGCGAGTCCGCGTTCGAGCAGGCGTTCCAGGACCTCCCTTTCGGTGTGGGGTTTCCTTGTAAGGAGGCGCATAAGCCAGGTTCGATGTCCATTCAGTCTCTCTTCGTCCAGAAACAAAAGTTTTCTCTCCTCACGCGGTTCCTGCAAGGTTCAAAACATCCCCGAGCCGTCTCGTCAATTCCTCCCTGAGCGGGGATTCCGCGGCAAGCTGCGGGTCCCGTAAAAGAAGTTCCCGGGCTTCTTTCCGTGCCAGGGCGAGTATTCTTCGATCCCGCACCAGATCGGCGACGCGGAAATCGGTGAGTCCATGCTGCCGGATCCCACAGAGTTCCCCCGGCCCCCGCTGTTTCAGATCCGCCTCGGCCAGAGCGAAACCGTCCGAAGTCCGGGCCATGATCTCGAGGCGAGCCTCCCCCTCCGGCGAGCGCGTCGGCCCATCCAAAAGGACGCAGACGCTACGCGCATGGCCGCGCCCTACCCGCCCCCTCAACTGGTGAAGCTGCGCCAGCCCGAACCGACCGGCGTCCTCGATGATCATGAGGGTCGCATTGGGGACATCCAATCCAACCTCGATCACGAGCGTCGAGACCAGAAGATCGACCTCCCCCGCCGTAAAACGGTTCATGATCGAGGCCTTCTCCTCCAGGGGAAGACGCCCGTGCAGCATGGCGATGCGGAGCTCGGGCAGCGCCTTCAGAAGGAGGGCATAACGGGAGGTGACCGCTCTCGCCTCCGTTCCCTCTTCCTCCTCGATGACGGGGCAAACCCAGTAAATCTGCCCCCCGCTGCGGACGTGCTCTCGGATCAGTTCCGTCAGGGCTGTCTCGTTCCCAAATCCGGCACGCCGGGTCTCGATGGGCCTCCGCCCGGGAGGAAGCTCGTCCAGTACGGAGACCTCCAGGTCGCCGTAGACCGAAAGGACCAGGGTCCTGGGAATCGGCGTCGCCGTCATCACCAGGACGTGGGGCATCGTCCCCTTTGCGATCAGATTCTTCCTCTGGAGGACGCCAAAACGATGCTGCTCATCCACGACCACCAGCCCCAGATTGGAGAAGGAGACCTCGTCTCCGAGTACGGCATGGGTACCGACGACAACCTGTGCCCCGCCCTCCTGCAGCGAGGCCCGCACGGAGCGGCGCTCGGCGGCCCTTTGCCCTCCGGTCAGAAGGACGGTTTCGATTCCCCAGGGGGCAAACATATGGCTGAGTCTAAAGTAGTGCTGCTGAGCCAGAATCTCGGTCGGGACCATGAAGGCCGACTGAACTCCGGAATCCGCTGCGGCCAGGATGGCCGCAGCGGCGACCAGGGTCTTTCCCGACCCCACATCCCCTTGGAGCAAGCGGTTCATGGGAGTGCAGGACCCCATATCCCGCAAGATTTCTTTTACGGCTCGCCGTTGGGCCCCCGTGAGGGAGAAGGGAAGAGAAGCGCCCATAAGGGCCTCGAAACGCCGCCCCGGCTTGATGGGACGTGCGTCCGAGGAGGCTTCGTGTCGCCTGCGGCGCAACAAGAGCCCTGTCTGAAGAAGAAAGAGCTCGTCGAAGGCCAATCGGTTTCTGGCCTTCAGCCATGAATTTCTGTCCTCGGGGTGATGCAGTTCGTAAACCGCCTCCGAGAGCCCCCTCATGCGGTGCCGTTCCCGGATCGAACGCGGGAGAAAATCCACCAGTCCGCCCCCATAGGCATCGAGTGTCTCATCGATCAGACGCCTCAGCCATTTTTGTGCGAGTGACGCCGTGAGGGAGTAGACGGGAACGATCCGTCCGACGGAGCGAGGTCCCTCTTCCTCCTCCAGAATCTCGAACTCGGGGTTGGTCAGCTGGAGGCCGCCTCGATGCTCCACTTTTCCGTAAAGGGCCAGTCTGGTTCCGACGGCCAGCTGCGTCGCAAGACGCTGGCCGTTGAACCAAACGGCGCGAACCCTGCCGGTCTCGTCGGCCAGGAGCACCGAGATCGGACCTCCACAATATGCGGGGGCATGAAGCGAAACGACTTCCGCGATCAGCGCGGCGGTCGCGTCGGCACGCAGGTCCCGCACGCACACGAGCGTTCGGCGATCCTCGTAGCGTCGAGGGAAGAACAGGAGCAAATCCCTCACAGTAAAAATGCCCAGGCGGGCAAGGGCCTGGGCACGCTTTTCTCCTACACCGCGAAGGAACCGAACCGAAGAGGACAAATCCGTCATTTCAAGATCAAACACAAGGTCGATGGACCCGTATCGGGAGAGCCGGAAATCCCTTCAGGTTTTCCCAACGGGAGAGCGGGTTTGGACCCCACGTCATTCCCCCCGGCCAGCGTGAAGGATCAATTGTCCTCCCTGTCGCGAGACCAACGGGAGAGCGAAAGGGAAGGAGTCCCCTCTTCACTCGAGGGAGTCCCCTCCGATTTTTCCGCCATCTCCAGCTCGAACTCCTGCTGAGCCTTGTCCACCATCTGGCCGAAATCAATCAAAAGGGAGACGGTATCCCTCAAAAACTGCTGCTTTTGTAGGTTCAGGAACCGCAGCCTGCTCTCGTAAGCCTCGACCTCACTGGAGGATTGCTCGATGGTTCGGCGGGCCTCCATGCGAGCGGAGACGAGCATCTCCTCGACCTGCTCCGTCGCCTCTTTTTTCCGGGCGGCAATATCCCGCTCCAGGTTTTCCCAGCGCTTCTGCGTGTCCTGTCGCACCTGCTGGGCCTCCTTCAGGATGTCCGAGGCTGCCGCCCTGGCCTCCTGCAGGATCTGTTCGGCGGAGCGATTGGCCTCATCGAGGCGATCCTTGATCTCGAACTCCAGTTTTTCCAACCTGGACTCCGATTCGGCCAGCCGGTTTTCGGCCTCCTGCCGAGCCTGATCCAAAATCTGTTCCGTCTGCAGCCGAGCCTCTTCCTCCATCTCTTTTGCGCTCTTGCGCGCCTGAATCAGAGCGTCCTTGATCATATCGGTCATGGACTCCTGCTTCTTGACGTAGTCTTCGAGCTCCTGTATCCGCCGTTCCCGCTCGTCGAGACGCACGGAGTAGGCTTCGAGGTCGTCCGCGATCTGGTTCAGGAATTCCTCGACCTCCGGAATCGCATAACCTCCGAAAGAGGCCTTCTTGAATGCTTTTACCTCAACGTCCTTGGCGGTCAAAAGGTCCGACATTTTCCAGCTCCTCCTCAGCCCACTCCTCGAACATGCCCTCGTGTGGCGTCACGACGTAAAGTGCGGGTTCGATGTACTCCATCCGCCCCTTATGGGCAAACGCCACCCCGCCCATAAAGTTGATGAAGGGACGCCCCTCCTCCTCGAAAGTCTGGGGGTCGAGCTCATGAAGATCCAAAAGGATCATCACTCCATCCAACAGGGCATCCCGAAGCCTGAGCTTGATCTCCTCGGAGGGGACCCCCTTGAAAAAGACCATCCTCAAAGGGGCCAATGCAGGCCGAACCTCTTCCCTTCGACGGGCTTGAAAGGACTTGTGGGACGATTTTGGCTTTTCCTCATAATAATCCTCGGATTCCTCGTAATCCTCGTCGCCATAGAACCCCAAGAGCTGCATCAACTTCCTCACGCGTCTACTCCTCCTCAGAACAGGCTGTCAGGATATGCCCGTGCCTCCGAATATCTGTAAAAAGCGTTGCATCCAACGCAGCTTCCCCAGAGAGCCCGTCCCGTTCATGAAAAGAACCGGACCGGGATGGAGATTTGAGCCGGCCCCGTATCGATTTCGGAGGGGGCGTCGGCAATCTCCTGAAATTCTACATGTCTCCCCTGTTCGATTGCGCCCCTTGATGGGGGCGGCCTCCCACAACAAATATAACATTTATCATGGGAAAAGTCACAAAAAAGGGTCAGCGAACACCAAAAAGAGCCGTTCCGACGCGTACCATCGTACTGCCCTCCAGGATGGCCCACTCGAAATCCCCACTCATCCCCATGGAGAGAACCGGCAGGGCCAAGCCGGAGGAGGCCCGGGCTTTCAAAAGCAGTTCCCTCAAAGAGGCAAAGGCCGTTCTCACCCGAACCTCATCCTCCGTCAACGGGCCTATCGTCATCAGCCCCTGCAAGGCGAGACGAGAGGATCGAAGAACGTGGTCCAACAACCTTGGGAAGTCGTCCGGTGCCGCCCCCGTCTTGCTTCCCTCCTCCGCAGTATTCACCTCGATGAGGACGGGAAGCGTGCGATCGAGCTCGAGCGCTATACGATCGAGCGTGGAGGCGATCGCAATGGAATCTACGGAATCCACGCTGTCAAACAACTCTATCGCCTTACGAGCCTTGTTCCCCTGCAGATGGCCGATAAGACGCCACTTGGGGCCCGGATCGGCACCCCATTCCTTTCTCTTGGAGAGCGCCTCCTGAACCCGGTTTTCTCCGAAGGCGTCGAGCCAAGGCGCGGCCTCGCGCATCTCCGCTACCGTCCTTGTCTTGGTCACCCCCACGAGGCAAACCTCGGAGGCGTCCCTGCCGGCACGCTCTGCGCAGCGAGCGATCCGCTCCTTGACATCCAGAATTCTGTTCTCAACAGTCATGTGCTTCCCCCCTACCAAAGCCTGATGACAGCGGATGGGGTCTTGTCGGCATCCAGAATCAGCTTGTTTCCGGGTGTCACTCCCTTGGTGATGAAAAAATGCCTGTCATCGGCGGGAAAACCCTCCACATCCTGGGATACGACTCGGCTACCCTGTACGAGAAAAACCAAGCTCCTGCCGTCCCGGACGATTACGGCCGTGTCCGGGACCATCACGCCCTGAAGATCTCCGGCAACCACACGGCAGGAAAATGCACGGGAGCGCAAAAAAGAGGGCGGAAAAAACGGCAGGCGGAGACAGACCTTGATCTTCTGTCCCGCAAACTTTACGGCCACGACCTCCGCATTCCTGTCCTTGTCCTCCGAGGCGAGACGTATCCGGATCGAGGCGTCTCTGCCCTGAAGACTGCGCTCCAGCGACGGACTTCGGTCGAGATAGGCAATGCATCGAAGAACCTGAGGTTGAGGCACGAACTTGCCCAAGGGCGCCCCCTTGCGCAACTGGGTGCCGTTCTCCAACAAAACTGCAGATCTGAAAAACGGAAAAGGGGCGAACTCCGGCCAGAGGCGGGAGTAGACCCAAAGGCCTTCCTGACCGTCCAGGGCAGGGAAAAAATACCCCGGAGCCGGGACCCTAACGGCCACCCCGTCCAGGGCCGCCACGGTCTCCCCCTTGGCCACCCTTCGCGGAAGAGGCGAAAGGTAGGTGAGAACTCCATCCTTAGGAGCGTGAATGACCTGCTCGTCCCACAGAAGGATTCCCTCGAGCGGTTGCTCTTCAAGATAGCCGACCGCGGAGGCCTCGATCAGCTCGGGATGGAGCTGTTTATACTGTTCCAGCCAGACGAGGTAGGATTTGGCGGCAAGGGCAAAAATCGACAAGAATGCCGCGTAGTAAACCAAGCGCCCCAGCAGTCCGACCCTTCCCTGCAGTTCCATGACGTACGGCCCCTTTACCCTTTTATTCCGCGCCCAGTCAGCCGGCGATCGTTGCGCTTCGGATTTTTCGCTTCCCACCTCCACGTTCGGCCGTTGCCTCCAGGACGCCGGGAGGAAAAGCCGTGCCTTCCGGATACGACGGACAAGTCGGCAAGACGTTCGAGATGATGAAAGCTTTGCGAAGCGGAATTTTCGTTTTGAAATGAAACGGAGCCCGGCCTCGACAAGGCTTTTCTGCAAAAGACAAAAAGGGACAGCCTTGGAAAGGCTTCCCGTATCATGAATTATACATGATTTTCCTCGACGGAAAGAAAAAGTCGATAGGGCATTTCAATTTTTCCAGCGATTGTGCATCCAGAACCAAAGTTCCGGCCGAGGGGCGATCATCTTCTCCAGGGCGCGGTTGACCTCCAGAGTCAGCAGCTCTGCCCTGCGACGCCTGTCGCGCTCCTCGGGGACGGGCAGAGGCGGAAAAAAACGGATGGTGTGCCTGAAGGGCGCCGTTCGATAAATGCCCACAGGGACAATAGGGACCGAGGCCAGCAACGAAAGCACGGCGGGCCCCGTCGTGTTGGTGCAGTCATGCCCCATGAAGGGCAACCGTACCCCTCCCAGCCAGGAGATATCCGCGAGAAGGGCGATATGAGCCCCCTCCTTCAACAGACGGACGAACTCCAAGGTCGAAATTCCCTTCGGCAACAGACCAATTCCGGAACGCTCCCGATATTCCCGCACCAAATCGGAGATCTCCCGATCATGGATCTCCTGTGAGACGACGTAGGGGGAGGGCCTCTCCGCTGCCCTTCGAAACTGCGCGTACCAGGCCGCCAGGAGCTCCCAATTCCCCAGGTGAGCACTCACGAACAAAGCGCCCCTTCCCGGGGCCTGGAGTGCCTCCATGTGATGCCCTCCCTCGACCGACTCGACCCAATGCAGGGCCTGGGAGGGGTCCCGCTGCAGGGCCAGAAGCTCCGTCACCGTCCAGGCCAGATGTCCGTAGAGCCTACGCCGCATATCCGTTCGCCACGCCCGGTCCTTCTCCGGATGAACGAGACTTAGGTTGGCTTCGATCCTCCGCTTGCGTGGAGAAAAAAGCCTCAGGAGGCCGTTCAGAAAAGCGGCAACCGCCCTCCCCCGCCATCCGGGCTTGGCCGCTGCCTGAAAAAGCCTCAGCGTTCGGATGGCCAGACTCACGCGTTCCCCTCCAGGACCGATTCGTAGAGAGCCTCAAGAGTGTCGGCGCTCTCGGCGGCGGAGTAGTGCGTCTTTATGAAATGCCGGGCGGATGTGGCTCGGGCGCGCCCTTGATCGGATAACGCCCGCTCCATGGCCTGCCTCCACGCTCCCTCCTCATCCTCCTCGACGATGAAACTGCCCTCGCCTCCCAGTAAAGAATGCAGATATGAGGAATCCCGACCAACGACGGCAAGCCCCTGAATCGTGAGCGCCGCGGCGAGCAGAGCGTCGGAGGGGCTGCCGCCGGAGAGGAAAAAACCGCTCTTGGCGGAGGCTGTGTTGAAGCGCTCCGACCGCAGATCCACGATGCGACACCCCAGGTCGGTGACGGCCTTTCTCAGGTTGGGTGGCGCATCCCGCCAGTTGAGGTAAGCCGCCTCGGAGCGTTCCGTGGCTGGCTCCTCCGCCTGGGGAAGACGGGATTCGAAGGTCGGCTTGATGATGGACTCGCCGTCGCCGGCCTGTTCCGTAAAGAGCCTTGAGGGGTGTCCCCTCCAGGCCGGGGAGGGGGCCCAGGAGGTGTGCACCGTCCTGGATCGCACCCGAACCAATCCCCACCACAAGGGGGGAGTCCCCCAAAGGTGCCACAGGGATCCTCCCGAGAAGACCAGCCGCATACGCTCCAGCCCCGTCAGCGCCCTCCAGGAGAGGATGCCGTCCACGCAAAAATCGGTCGTCCCACCATCCACGAAAAGCGAAACAGAAACGTTTCGCGCCCTCAGTGCAGTGGCCATGTTTCCGATCATCGCGCGCTCCCAGGGGTGGGCGATTTTCGACACATACCAAATGCAGGGGATCATCCTCGCCTCCGTCCCCCTCCTTTCTCGGGGAAAGAACTCATGTACTCTAGGAAAACGCCGCCAGATGGAAACGCTTTCGTCCGATCCGGACGAAGAGATAGCGGCCGGCTCCCAAATTTTCGCGGGTTATCATGGCTCCCTCGTCGACGATCCGGACCCCGTTCAGGGACACCCCGCCCTGACGGATCGCTCGTTTGGCCTCTCCCCGGCTCTCGCAGGCCCCGCAGGCGGTCAGCACGTCCAGCGCTCCGGCGGGCAGGGAAAGCTCCAGGGACGAGAAGGGAACCTCCTCACGGAGGGTGGCGTAGGCCTCCTCCGTAAGATCCGAAAGGTCAACGTCCGAATCGAACAACACGGAACTGGCCTTGACGACGCCACGAGCCGCCTCCTCGCCGTGGACGAGGCGCGTCGTCTCGAGGGCCAGCCGGCGCTGGGCCTTTCGCTCCTCCGGACGGGCGGAGTGCTCCTCGATGACGGAACGGATCTCCTCGAGGGGCAGGAAGGTGAAGAGCTTGAGGAGGCGCTCGACATCCCGATCGTCCGTGTTGACCCAGAACTGGTAGAAACGGTACGGCGTGGTGCGCCTGGGGTCCAGCCACACCGCACCGGCCTCGGTCTTGCCGAACTTCGTTCCCGATGTGGTCAGCAACAAGGGCTGCGTCAGGCCGAAGACCTCCCCACCCAGGGATTTCCTGACATAATCGGATCCCGCAAGCAGATTTCCCTGCTGGTCGTTTCCGCCCATCTGCAGTCGGCACCCGTAAGACTCGTAAAGATGCCTGAAATCGATGGATTGCAGCAGCACATAGGAAAACTCGGTGTAGGAGATGCCCTTCTCCGGGTCCTCGAGCCGGCTTCGCACGTACTCCCGGGCAATCAGGTTATTTACGGAAAAATATTTGCCGACGTCGCGCAGAACATCGAGGAAGGAGAAGGACGACAGCCAGTCGTAGTTATTGAGCAGCAGGGCGGAGTTCTTCCCGCAGTCGAAGTCGAGAAAATGCGCCAGTTGGGCTCGGACGCTCTCCACGTTGTGCCGCACCTCTTCCACCGTGATGAGGTTGCGCTCCTTGCTCTTGCCGGAGGGATCGCCGATCAGGCCCGTGCCGCCGCCCGCCAGGGCGATGGGGCGATGTCCCGCGCGCTGGAGCCATGCGAGGGCCATCAAAGGGATCAGGTGTCCGACGTGCAGGCTGTCCGCCGTGGGATCGAAGCCGACGTAGGCCGTGACCATCCCCTCGTCCATAACCTCGCGCAGTCTGTCCTCCGCACTGCACCACTCCACGTAACCGCGGGCCCGCAAAACATCAAAAGCCTTCTCCGACATCCTCGACTTCCTCCCGTTTTCTTTACTATCTGGAGCGCAGTTGCCTGTATTTCAGGCCTCTCGACCGACCCATTATAGCGAGAATTTCTTTTTTTGTCCCCCGAGGCCGTGCCGGACGGGGATGGAGGCCACGGCTCAGAGCCCCGGCTTTTTCCGGGCGGCCGCCTCCAGGAGCGTCCGTGCGGAAAAGAGGAGGTGCATCACTTCCTCGGCATCGGACAGGACCTTCTCGTCCCCGCGCAGCCGCTTCAGAAGAAGCTCAATGTCCTTCAGGGCCGCACGCGCCCTGCTGCGAGGTGCCGCAGCCTCGGCGGATACGCGTTTCACCGGGACATCCGGATCGATCAGGAATTCCTGACCGGCGCTGGGAACGATTCCCCGCATGCCGTTCTCCTGCAGCGATACCGAGAGGGCCTGAGAGGCCTCCGGCTCGCCGTGCGTGACGAAAAACAGGGGATTTGTCGTGAAATTGCCGGCCCAGGCAAGCAGGTCGTCCCGGTCCCCGTGCGCGGAAAAACCACCGATCGTATGGACCTGAGCCTTGAGGACCACGTCCTCCCCCGCAATCCGCAGCTCGGTCTCTCCGTCGACGATGCGTCTTCCCAGCGTTCCGTATGCCTGATAGCCCACGAAAACGATATGATTCTTGGGATTCCAGGCCCCGTGCTTCAGGTGGTGCACGATGCGTCCGCCCGTGCACATGCCGCTTCCCGCGATGACGATGCCGAACGGGACATCGTTGAGTTGCTGTGAATCCTCGGAGGTCAAGACGTTTCGAAACCCCCTGGGGGAGAAGAGATCTACTCCCGACGCGGCGTGGCGCCGAACCTCCTCGGACAGGGTGTCGCCATAAGCACGGTAGAGTTCCGTCGCCCGGACGCCCATGGGGGAATCGAAAAAAATGGGGACCTCGGGAAGGATCCCCTCGATCTGCATCAGCGAGAGTTCGAAGAGGAGGCGCTGGGCCCGATCCACGACAAAACTGGGGATCAGCACCTTGCCCCTGTCCTTCAGGGCCGTCAGGATCACGGCCCTGAACTCCTCCCGGGTCGCCTGGTCGTCCTTGTGCAGCCGATCGCCGTAGGTCGATTCGATCAGGACGTAGTCGGCCTCACGGATCACCGAAGGCGCCCGGTCCACTGCCGGAAACTGCTGGCCGAGGTCCCCGCTGAACACGATACGCGTCGTTCCGCCCCCCTCCCGAAGCTCGAAGGCGACGGAGGAACTCCCCAGTATGTGTCCGGCATCGTGCAGGGAAAAGACCACGCCATCCGAGGCGGAAGTCCTCGCCTCCCACTCCACCGGTCGCAGAAGTTTCAGAGCCCCATCGACGTCGCTCTCGTCGTAGAGAGGCTCGATCGGCGGCAGGCCCTTGCGGAGCGCCTTGCGGCTCCGCCATTCCGCCTCCTCCTTCATCAGATGGACGGAATCGTGCCAGAGGATCTCGACCAGGCGGGCTGTGGCGGGAGTCGTCCAGATGGGCCCCTCGAAGCCCTGCCGGACAAGGTAGGGGATGCGCCCGGAGTGGTCCATGTGGGCATGGGTCAGAAAGACCGCGTCCAGCTCTCCCGGACCGAACGGAAGGGGCTCCCGGTTCCTCTCGTCCTCGTTCGCCCCCTGATGGATGCCGCAGTCCACGAGAAAACGATAGCCGTCGCAATCAACGCAATAGCAGGAGCCCGTGACCTCGCCTGCGGCTCCGACAAAACGTATCTTCACCCTATCCCTCCTATGCCGAGGACACGACGGCCGCTCTCGGCAGGATGCCCAGAACCCGCGTGCCCTTGCCGATCTCGGATCGGACCTCGAGTGTTCCTCCCATGAGGGACATCCGTTCCGTCATGTTGGCCAGGCCCCGGTGTCCCTCCACCCGCAAGGCTTCATGGTTGATCCGGGCCTCGAAGCCCCCTCCGTTGTCCCGGATGTCGAAGAAAATTTTTCCATCCTGTTCGTAGACCTGAGCCCGGACCTCCGAGGCGTTGCCATGCCGAACGGCGTTGGAGACCGCCTCCTGGAAGATTCGGACGAAGGCCAGGGTCTGTTCGGGGCCGAGGTCCAATCCGTCGTCGATATCCGTCGTCACCCGAATGTCGTAGTTCTGCGACAGCCTTTCGGCCAATTCGGTCAGAGCCTGAGAGAGCCCCAGATCCATCCACGGCGGAGCCAGCTCGTCGCAGAGGCCGCGCAGCTCCCGAACGACGGTCTTGGCCAGGAATTCGGTCTTCTTGATGCGCTCCTGGGGGGCCTCCTCCTCCAGGGACATGTGAATCTGTTGAAGCAGGGCCGTGATATCCTGCAACGGCCCGTCGTGAATCTCTCGGGCCATGTCCATGCGTTCCTTCTCCTGAACCCGAACGATGTCGCGCACGTAGCGGTTGCGCAGTTTGTCCCGCTCCACGGCCGCGCGGGCAAAGCGCATCAGAGCGCTGTGAACGCTCTCGATCTCCTTGACCGCCCCCGGACCGAGACGGTTCGGGATGTCCTTTCCGACCCTGAGATCGTCGATCTCGGCGACCAGAGCCTGAAGGGGCGCGACCAGCCGGCTCCAGAGCAGACGGATGGCCCAGAAGCTGCCTAGGGTCATCAGCACGATGAGCACGGGCCAGAGGCGTCCCGCCTTGACCAGCCCCCCCAGAAGCTGGTCCCAGGAGACCGCCGCAACGACGTAGCCCTGTCCCCGGCTGACCGGATAGATAGCCAAAGTGTATTGGGCGCCCTGCTTGTCCTCCACCCGGGTCGCCGTGCCGATAGGAAGGTTGTCGTGCCATATCGCGGCAATGTTCATCGCACCGGGCGAGGCCATGATGATTTTGCCGTCCGCCCCGATGTGGGCAACCCAGCCGGGAATGGACGGTCCCCAGGAGAATATGCGGTAGCGTGTGGCGTCCCCGAAGAACTCGGGGGGAAGTTCCCAGAGCTTGGCATCGGAGCTCAGGCGGTAGGCCATGCTCTCGGCCAGATCCTGAACGTAGGACCGAACCGCCGCCTCCATCGCCTTTTCCTGACTGACCAGGGCGAAGGCGGCCAGGAGGACGACGGCCACGGAGGGCAGGATCAGGGCGGACAACAAAAAGGCCAAAAAGTGATTCTTCGGCCTGAGAGAATTTAAAACGGTTCTGCGGACCCGCCTCAGCATGATGGAGGCGCCCTTACTTCTCGTCCTCCAGAAGTTCCTCGAGGGTCACGACCCCATACTTCAGAGCCAGCAGAAGGGCCTCCGTCTTGTTTTTGGAGCCCAGCTTGTCGTAGATGGAGGCCAGGTGGGTCTGTACGGTGCGCTCGCTGATGAAGAGGCGGCTCGCCACCTCCTTGCTGGAGAGCCCCTTCGCCGCCAGAAGCAGGACCTCCCGTTCCCGGGCGGAGAGCTGCTCCGGGTCGAAATCCCTCTCTCCCATGACCGATGCGACCTCGGGGTCCAGGTAGAGCCCACCCTTGGACACCGTAGCGATCGCCGCAGTGAGCTCCTTCGGGCTGACCGTCTTGAGAACGAACCCGCGTGCCCCGGCGCGCAGCGAGGCCATGACGTACTGCTGCGCGTCGTAGGACGTCAGCATGATCGTGGCCGTGGGAAGCCCCTCGGACTTCACTTTCTGAGCCACCGAGACGCCGTCCATTCCCGGCATCCGAATGTCCAGCAACGCCACGTCGGGCTTCAGGTCCTGGATCATCTCCCAGGCCTTGACTCCATCCTCCGCCTCCCCGACCAGATCGAGAGAATTTTCCCGCCGCAGAAACTCCGCGATGCCCGCCCTCGTCAGAGGGTGGTCGTCCGCCAAAACGATTCTGACTGCCATCGATATCGTTCCCTTCGTTCTTGAGGTTTTGCTCAGACTACCCGTATCCGGTTCCTCGGACAAGGGCAAAGCTACTGAAGGACGCATCCGGTCACAGTCCTACATCCTTTTCGATGGGGCGAAGCGCCAGGATGGTCTCCTCGATGACCGTGTCGAGAGGCATGCCCATCCGCTCGGCGCCGGCACTGATGACCTCGCGATTGACCCCGCGGGCAAACGCCTTGTCCTTCCACTTTTTCTTGACGGATTTGAGCTCCAGGTCCGATAGCGAGCGGGAGGGACGAACCAGGCCGGCCGTGATGATCAGCCCCGTCAGCTCGTCGATGGTGAAAAGGGTTCGCTCCAGGTCGTTGGAGGGCTCGACGTCGGTACAGATCCCGTAGCCGTGCGACTGGACGGCACGAATGATGTCCTCGTCGACGCCTGCCTCCCGAAGCAGCTCCGGAGCCAGATGACAGTGCCGTTCCGGGGTGTCCGCTGTCCTCTCCCAATCGATGTCGTGCAGGAGCCCCACGACGCCCCAAAGCTCCTCGTCAGCGCCGGCCCTGCGGGCGAAATGGCGCATGGTTCCCTCGACCGCCAGGGCGTGGCGGATGTGGGACTCGTCCTTATTGTGCTCCCTCAGAAGCCGAAGTGCGGTCTCTCGATCCGGTCTCATGGTCTTCCCCCTCGAAAAAAATGAAATCCTCCCGATCCTGAAAGTCCAAGCCGCTCCATGGGAAACGTCCCTCCTACGCCGGGGCGGTCAGAGCAGCTTCCATCCATCGTCTGGCCTCCTCCACCCTCTCCCCGGGGATGGGCTCGAAGGTCACTCCGGCCTCCTCCCTCAGGGTCTGTGCCAGCGGGTCGGGATAGGGGTGGAGGTACCGCACCCGGACGATGCCGGAGTTGAGGATGATCTTCGTGCAGAGGGAGCACGGCTCGTGCGTACAATAGATCGTGCCCCCATCCGTGGCGATGCCCATACGGGCGGCCTGAGCGATCGCGTTCGCCTCGGCGTGGGATCCCCGGCACATCTCGTGCCGCTCACCCGAGGGAATGTTCAAAGCCTGTCTCAGGCAACCGGTGTCCAGACAGTGCCCCGCCCCCATCGGAGCCCCATTGTATCCCGTGCTCACGATCTGCCGGCCGCGAACCACAACCGCACCGACCCTGCGGCGCAGACAGGTGCTCCTCATCGACGCCATCAGGGCGATGGCGATGAAGTAGGTATCCCAATCCGGTCTTGCGGCGGACATGCCATCAGCTCCCATCCACAGTTTTTACCCCGCCGGGAATTTCGCCGGCATGACAAGGTGTATTATAGTATCTTGATTCGTCCCCGCGTAGGGGAGTTTCCGGGTAAAATCTGCGGGGTCCGGCCCGCCGGGAAAGGAATGACAATCGTTTGTACCGCATGCTACGCCCCGTTTTGCTGGCCTGCATGGCCCTGTTTCTCTGTATCGAGTGGGGCCCCCTGAACGCCGAAAGGGCCCGATGGGGCATCGCCTCCGGCGACCCCTTCGTCCCGGAGATCGCCCTGACCTTCGACGACGGGCCCCGAGAACACGGGATGCAGGAGCTGATGGCCGCCCTGTCGCCGTTCGGCGTCCAGGGGACGTTTTTCCTGGTGGGAAAGTTCGCCGATCGCTACGCCTCCGTCACCGCGGCCCTGCACGCGGGGGGACACGCGATCGAAAACCACAGTTTCACGCATCCGAAGCTCTACACCCTCTGGGTGGAGAAGATCGTGAGGGAGACGGAGCGCTGCAACGAGGTGATCGAGGCCCTTGGGATACGCAGGCCCCGCTTCATGCGGCCGCCCGGCGGCTCCTGGAACCTGAAGGTGCTGAACGCCATGAGGCGCATGGATATGCGCCTCGGCCTCTGGAACATCAACAGTGCCGATTACACGGGCAAGTCGGCTGAGGATATCACGGCCCTCATTTTGCGCAAGGCCGCCCCCGGCGCCATCGTTTTGATGCACTCTGGAGTTCCTCAGACGGTGTCGGCGCTTCCGGGGATCGTGCATGAGCTGGAACGACGCGGCTACCGTTTCGTGAGCGTCCAGGACCTCTGGAACTGCGGAGCCATTTAGGAAGGAGCACATCGAAAAGTGTTTACGGTGAAGGAGGCGCGTCCGGGCGACGCCCTGAAGGGCATCGCCCGCATGAATCCCTCCGATATGGAGGCGCTGGGCCTCTCCGAGGGCCAGATCATCGAGATCGTCGGGAAGAAGACGACGGCCGCCCGGGTACGGGCGTGCGAGGAGGACTGCGCGGAGGGCTCCCTGCAGATCGATGGCCTGATGCGGGAGAACGCCCTCGTCTCCCTGGACGACACCGCCGAGGTGCGGCTTGCGGCACACCATTTTGCCGGAAGCGTCTCCTTGCAGCCCCTTGTCGCCGGTCCCCTGACCGACAGGGAGCGCGACTCGGCCTACATTCTCTCGCTGTTGGAGGGACAGCCCCTCACGGCCGGCGATCGCGTCCGGCTGAATCTCTTCGGAACCCGCATTTGCGACTTCATGGTCGCCGAAACGACGCCGGGCGGCGCGGTCGTGGTGAGCAAGTCGACATATCTGAACCTCCTCAAACCCGCAAACGTCGCTCGGCCCCGCAGGATATCCTATGAGGACATCGGCGGTCTGGGCTCTCAGATCCGCAGGGTGCGCGAGATGATCGAACTGCCGCTGCGTTTCCCTCAGGTATTCGAACGGCTTGGCATCCAGCCTCCCAAGGGAGTGCTGCTCTACGGGCCGCCGGGTACGGGCAAGACGGTCATCGCCCGAGCCGTGGCCAACGAGACCGATGCCTGGTTCACGCACATCTCCGGGCCCGAGATCATCGGAAAGTTTTACGGGGAGAGCGAGGAACGCCTGCGCAACATCTTCGAGGAGGCCCAAAGCCGTTCCCCCTCCATCATCTTCATCGACGAGATCGACGCCATCGCTCCGAAGCGAGAGGACATGGGGGGCGAGAAGCAGGTGGAGCGACGGGTCGTGGCCCAGCTGCTGGCATTGATGGACGGACTCGAGTCGCGCGGGCAGATCATCGTCATCGGAGCGACGAACATACCCAACTCCCTGGACCCGGCGCTGCGCCGTCCGGGGCGCTTCGACCGCGAGATCGCCGTACCGATCCCCGACCGCAAGGGGCGTCTCGAAATTCTGCAGATCCATACGCGCGGCATGCCGCTTTCGGGGGACGTCGATCTCAAAAGGGTTGCGGACCTCTCCCACGGATTCGTCGGAGCGGACCTCGAGGCCCTGGCGAAGGAGGCGGCTATGGCCTGCGTCCGGGATATTCTTCCCTACGTCAATCTTCAGACGCAGGAGATCCCCTACGAGAAGGTCGCCTCCCTCGAGGTGCGGATGGGACACTTCATGGCCGCCCTGATGGAGATCGATCCGTCGGCCATCCGGGAGGTGTTCGTGGAGATTCCCGACGTCTCCTGGGAGGACGTCGGCGGGCTCGAGGAGATCAAGGAGGAGCTCATCAACGCCGTGAGCTGGCCCCTTCAGCATGCCGAGCTCTTCGAGCGCTACGCGGTCCAGCCCACGCGGGGCATCATGCTGCACGGCCCCTCCGGAACGGGAAAGACGCTTCTGGCCAAGGCCCTGGCGAAGGAGAGCGGGGTCAATTTCATCTCGGTCAAGGGTCCCTCCCTCATGTCTCGCTACGTGGGCGAGTCGGAGCGGGCGATCCGGGAGGTCTTCAGGACGGCCCGTCAGGCCGCGCCATCCATTCTCTACTTCGATGAAATCGAGTCCCTCGTCCCCATCCGCGGCCGAGAGGCCGGAGGCTCGGCCTTCACGGAACGGGTCATCGGGCAATTTATGTCCGAGATGAGCGGCATCGAGGACCTTCAAGGCGTCGTCGTCCTGGCGACGACGAATCGGCTGGATCTGGTGGACCCCGCCCTGCTGGTCTCCGGGCGCTTCGATCTGGTCCTGGAGCTGCCCCTCCCCGACGCCGCAGCCCGAGAGGAGATCTTCCGCATCGAGCTGCGGCAAAAGCCGCTGGCCCCGGATATCGACATCAAAGCTCTGGCGGCCCTTACCGAGGGGACGAGCGGTGCGGATATCGCCTTCGTCTGCCGCAAGGCGACGACCGAGGCCATCAAGACCCTCATGCTGGAGGGGCACGGCGAGCTTCGCCTGGAGCGGCCCCATTTCGATACGGCGCTCCGAGAGCTGGGCAAGCGCGAGCGCTGAGAGGTGCGGCGTCCTGAAGGGTCCCCCCGCACCTCCCAGATCCATCAGGACGCCTTCATCGCCTTTTTTGCCCGTCGTCGATCTCCTCCCCGGCAAGCCCGGCGCATTCCTTTTCGACCCCCGCCAGACGCGCCAGGCCGCGGTCGACCACGACAACGACGTCGGGATGGAGCTTGAGCGCCGTACAGGGGACCTCAGGGCAAACCCGGTCGTCCTGGAGCAGGGCCCTCAGGGGCTCCGCCTTGGAGGGCCCATGGACGAGCAGCACGATTCTGGCGGCGTTCAGAATATCTCCGATTCCCATCGTCACGGCCTGGGAGGGAACCTCATCCAGAGAGGAGAAAAAGCGCTGGTTGTCCCTGCGGGTGCCCTCTTCCAGGGTCACGACGTGGGCCCAGGGAGCGAAGAAGGGAGCAGGCTCATTGAACCCGATGTGCCCATTGCTCCCGAGCCCCAGCAATTGAAGGTCCCGGGGCCTGGAGTCCAGAAATCCCTGGAACTCCTCGAGCATCTTGTCCCGAGGCAGGGTTCCTCTCGGCACACAGGTTCTGGCCTTGTCGATGTCCACGTGATCGAAGAGCTTGTGGTCCATGTAGTGGCGGTAACTTTGGACATGGGAGGGCTCGAGCCCGACGTATTCGTCCAGGTTCACCGTGGCGACGGAACGGAAGGACAGCCCCTCGGCGTCGTGACGCCTCCGGAGTTCCGCATAGACGCCCTCCATTGAACCGCCGGTGGCAAGCCCGAGACAAACATCCCCCCGCACCACGACCTCCGCGACGAGTCCGGCGACGATGGAGCAGCTCTCCTCGTGATCCCCGGTGAGAATCACGCTCAGTTTTTTCCTCAACGTTAAACACCTCCATGATCAAGCGGACGCAAAACCCTCCGCCTCACGATTGGCACCAGTATATACCCATCCCGGGACGGCGCGTCCGCCGCAACTCTCAAAACACGCCGCAGGGCCTCTTGATCGCCGGTTCGATTCCGCAGGCGTTATACTTATGTCTACGCACCCCGGAGCCGCCAAGGCCATTTTCCGCGGCACGAAAATTCTCGCACACGAAGGATGATGCTTTTCAATGCCCCTCACCACCGAAACGAGCAACGAACGCACCGCCGAACTCGACGCCATGTCTTTGGGAGACATCCTGGCCGTCATGAACGATGAGGACGCGCGGGTCCCCGAGGCGATACGCAAGGCCCTGCCCAGGATCGAGGCCGCGGTTCGGCGGGCCTTCGCGTCCCTGAGACGAGGGGGGCGGCTGATCTATCTGGGGGCCGGCACCAGCGGTCGCCTTGGGGTGCTGGACGCCGTGGAGTGCGTACCGACGTTCGGAGTCCCTCCCGACCGGGTACTGGGGCTGATCGCCGGAGGCTCGGAGGCCATGATGCGCGCGGTCGAGGGCGCCGAGGACGACCCGGCCTTGGGCGTGGCCGACCTGAAATCGATCTTGCTCTCGAAGGAGGATACCGTCGTGGGGATCGCGGCCAGCGGCCGGACGCCCTACGTCATCGGAGCTCTGAAGTACGCCCGCAGCGTCGGTGCTGCAACGGTCTCCCTCTCCTGCAACGAGGGGGCTCCCCTGTCTCGGGTCGCCGACGTCCCCATCGAAATCTCCCCCGGCCCCGAAGTCCTGACCGGCTCCACGCGACTCAAAGCCGGAAGTGTCCAGAAGATGGTCCTCAACATGATCTCGACCGCCTCCATGGTTCTGTGGGGTAAGGTCTACAAAAACCTGATGGTGGACGTGCGGGCCACAAACGAGAAGCTGAGGCTCCGGGCCGAGAACATCGTGATGGCTGCTGCCGAAGTCGGGCGGCAGGAGGCACGCCGAGCTCTTGCGGACTCCGGAGGTGACTGCAAGCCGGCCATCGTCTCCCTGTTGCTGCACTGTTCCGACGAGGAGGCGCGCGAGACCCTGAAAAGAGCGGATGGACGCGTGAGAACCGCGATCGAAGGCAACTGACATCGATCGCGGCTTGCTAGAGGAGGCTTTTTCATGAAACTGCTCACCGGCGGCAGGGTGATCGAGGGTAAAACGCTGAGGGAAGGTCATGCGCTCCTCTTCTCGGATCGGGTGCTCTCCTGTATCCCGGAGGATGCGGCCGACGGGATCGACGCCGAGCGCATACACCTGAACGGGGAATACGTCTGTCCGGGACTCGTGGACATCCACGTTCATGGCGCCCGGGGCATCGACATCATGGACGCTACGGACGAGGCCGTGGACAATCTGAGCCTCGCCATGGCGCGGAACGGGACCACCGCCTTCGCCCCCGCTTCCGTGACCGCGCCGATGCCCGAACTCGAGGCCGCGGTCGAGGCCGTACGCCGGGGAATGCGACGGTCCCTTCCGGGCGCGGCCCTGATCGGCATCCACCTCGAGGGCCCATGGATCGAGCCGGAGATGAAGGGGGCGCATCCGCCGGAATGGATTCTCGCGAAACCGGATGCCGAGTGGGTGGCCGAGCGTGCGGACGCCATACGCATCCTCACCTACTCGCCGATGCTCGATCCCGATCATGCGTTCTTGAGGCACCTGCTCGAGCTCGGCATCGTCCCCTCGCTGGGACATACCACAGCCGATTTTGACGCGGCGCGTTCGGCCATAGAGGCCGGCGCCAGGTCGATCACGCACCTGTTCAACGCCCAGATGGGACTCCATCATCGGCGCCCGGGGATGATCGGGGCGGCTGCGGTGACGGAGGTGATGTGCGAGCTCATCGCCGACGGCCACCATATCCGTTCCGAGCTCTTCGAGCCCCTCTGCCGTCTCATCGGAACGGATCGGCTGATCCTGATTACGGACGCCATCCGATCCGCCGGACTGCCCGACGGGGAATACGACTTTGCGGGCGGTCGGGTTCGGGTCGAGGACGGCCTGCCCGTTCAGCCGGACGGGACGATCGCCGGCAGTTCCCTGGCCCTGAACCGAGCGGTGCAAAACTTCCGGCTCGCCACGGGACGTCCCCTCCCGGAGGTCATCGGCATGGCGGCGCGAAACCCGGCCCGCCTCCTTGGGCTGACGCGCAAGGGCAGCCTGGATCCGGGGTCCGATGCCGATATCGTCTGTCTGGACGAGGATCTGAACGTGGCCATGACCTTCGTCGGCGGGAGACGGGTCGTCTAGGCCGATTCGCCGAAGCCAAAACGAGAGGGCCCCCGGTCCGGGACAGCCCTCTCGTTTTGACTTCGGCTCCAATCCGCCCCTTCGCCCAAGATGGGGCTACTTCGCCGGCAGAACCTCCAGCCAATAGCCGTCGGGATCCTGGATAAAGTAGATCCCCATCTTCTCGTTCTCGTAGCAGATCCAGCCCCTCTCCCGGTGAAAGTCCCGCATACCCTCGAAATCGTCAGCCCTGAAGGCCAGGTGAAACTCCTGATCCCCCAGGTCGTAGGGCTGCGTGCGCTCCTTCAGCCAGGTGAGCTCCAGGGTGAACCCCTCCTTGCCGTCCCCGAGATAGACGATGATGAACGCCTCGTCCGTGATACGCCGTACCTCTTTGAGCCCCAAGGCCTCCTCGTAAAAGGCCATGCTCCTCTCGAGGTCCAGGACGTTGAAGTTGAAGTGGCAAAAATGCGCTTTCATTGCGGCACCCCCCTCAAAAAAATGCAACAAGGACGATCGGCTCGGCGCTAATCCTCATCCTCGTCCGAAACCACCTGTATCCGCAGCTCCTCCAGCCGCGCCTCCTCGACGGAGTCCGGGGCCTTGGAGAGGAGACACTGGGCCTTTTGCGTCTTCGGGAAGGGCATAACCTCCCGGATGGACTGCCCGCCGCAGAGCAGGGTCGCCAGCCGGTCCATCCCCAGGGCGATGCCTCCGTGGGGGGGAGTCCCGTAGGAAAGCGCCTCCAAAAAGAAGCCGAAGCGCCGCTTCGCCTCCTCCGGCGATATCCCCAGACACTGGAAGGCCCTGGATTGTACGTGCGGATCGTGAATGCGGATGGAGCCGCCGCCCACCTCGTTGCCGTTGAGCACGCAATCGTAGGCACGGGCCAGGGCACGACCGGGATCGGACTCCATGAGGTCGAGCTCCTCCAGCACGGGGGAGGTGAAGGGGTGGTGCATGGCTGTCCAGCGCTTCTCCTCCTCGCTCCACTCGAAAAGCGGGAAACGCGTAACCCAAAGGAATCTCCAGGCCTTATCGTCCAGCAATCCCCGGGATTTGCCCAGGTCCAGGCGCAGAACGCCCAGGATCGTACAGGCCTTGGCGCGGTCGGCATCGGCCACCACAAACAGGGCATCGCCATCGTTCAACCCGGCAAGCACCCTCAGGCGAGCCAGTTCCGACTCGGAGAGAAACTTGACCAGGGGCCCTTTGAACGTCCCCTCCCTGAGCTGAAACGCCGCCAAGCCGGAGGCCCCGAACTTCTTGGCCCTCTCCTCCAGGTCGGCGAGCTCCTTGCGAGACAGGGAGGCTCCGCCGGGAAGCGCCAGGGCGCGCACCACGCCCCCCTTCGCGATAAGGGCGCGGAAGGGCTCGAAGGAGGATTCCGCGAACACCGTTCCCACGTCGCAGAGTTGCAGCGGGATGCGGAGGTCGGGCTTGTCGCTGCCGTAGAGGTCCATGGCGTCCCAATAGGTCATGCGGTCGAAGGGGACGGGGATGTCGACCCCGAGAATTTCCTTGAAGAGTCCTTTCATGTAGCCCTCGATGAGCTCCATCACATCGTCCTCGACGACGTAGCTCATCTCGATGTCGACCTGCGTGAACTCCGGCTGTCGGTCGGCCCGCAGATCCTCGTCCCGGAAACACCTGGCGATCTGATAGTAGCGGTCGCAACCGCCGATCATCAGAATCTGTTTGAAGAGCTGAGGGGATTGGGGAAGCGCATAGAACGCTCCCGGAGTGATCCGGCTCGGGACCAGGTAGTCCCGCGCCCCCTCCGGAGTCGCCTTCGTGAGCATGGGGGTCTCGACCTCCATGAAGCCACGCTCGTCCAGGTATCTATGGGTGAAGGCATTCATTCGGCTGCGGACGCGGAGGTTGTGCTGCATCCTCTCGCGGCGGAGATCCAGGTAGCGATAGGTCAGGCGCAGGTTCTCGTCGACCTTGTCGGTCCCCTCCCCGACCTCGAAGGGCAGAGGCGCGGCGGAGGACAGAAGCAGGAAGTCCTCCGCCACGATCTCCACACGCCCCGTCTTGAGGGAGGGATTCTCGGTCCCCTCGGGCCGAGTGCGAAGCCGGCCCTTCACGGCGATGCAATATTCACTCCTGAGGTCCCCCGCGCGCGCGTGGACATCCCCCGCTTCGGGATCGAAGACCACCTGAACGGAGCCGCTGTAATCCCAGAGTTCCAAAAAGATGATGCCTCCCAAATCACGGCGGCGGCGAACCCAGCCGTTGGCCCTTACCGAACTGCCGATCTCGACCGCCCCGAAATCCCCGCACCGCGAAGACCGCTGCCAGGATTTATCGAAAAAATCCGTCCGCATTCCCTCCAGCTCCTTCTCATTGGAAAACAACATACGATCGAGCCGCCTCCGTCCTCATCTTATGCCCGTTCCCGGGCCAGTATCCCCCAGAGCTCCTCGTGCATATCCGTCCGACAGGCCCCCCGAGGTTCCACAAAACGTCCTATAATTTTTGAATCGATGCCTTCATGGGCGAGGCAGGCTCGGGCTTCCTCCGCGCCATCGGGCGGCAGGGCCGCCACCAACATCCCCGAGGAAATCAGGTGCAGGGGATCGAAGCCGATTGCGGTGGCAGCCCGGCGCGTGAGGGGCGAAACCGGGATCGCGTCAAAGTCCAGCGCGATGCCGAGCCCGCAGGCATTGCGTATCTCCAGCAAGCCCCCCTCCAAGCCTCCCTCGGTCGGATCGTGCAGATAGCGCGCGAAGTCCCGAAGCAGGCGGGCCTCCCGGACGACCGACAGGTCCCCCTGCCAGGACCGCACCTCCTCCAACTCGGAGGGCTCGAGGCAAGACAAAAGATCCGGCCTGTCATGGGCCAGGATGGACATCCCCTCCAGTCCGGCGTGCCCGGTCACCAGGACGAGATCTCCCTCCTCGATCCGATCGGCACTCAGGATACGACGCGAGGGACCCAGCATGGTCCCCACGATGACCGGCCTGTCGTAGCGGTCCGTCAGTTCCGTGTGCCCTCCGACAACGGCAATGCCCATATCCGCGCAGGTCTCGTGCACCTCAGCCATGATGCGCTCAATCAAGGGCAACCCCTCGTTTGAGGGAACGATGAGCGTAACGATCAACCAAGCGGGGTCCGCCCCCTTGCAGGCGACATCGTTGGCATTGATGTGCACCAAAAGGCGTCCCGCACCGACGGTGGCTCCCACCACGGGATCCGACGCCGCGACGAGATAGGGAGCGTCTGACCACTGGATCACCGCCGCATCCTCCCCCAGACCGCCGCCGACTGGGACGTCGGGGCGTGGCGCGCCGGAGTAGCGCAGCACCCCCTGCAAAAGCAGGTCGGGCGGCAATTTTCCCACGATCGTCTTCTCGCTTTCCAGCATGGCACCCTTCCTCCTAAGCCACAAATCGCACACCGTCTTCACACCCGGACGGAAAACTGCAGGCCGCTCTCTCGTTCAAGCATTTTAACACCCGACAAGACGACACGCATCCAGAAATCGCCGAAGCCCGGCTTCGGGCATACAGGATAAGACGGGGACCCCTTCCGCCCAGGGCGGAGGGCTCCCCGTTTGCCGTCCACGCGGCCGCGGGCCGCGAAAAGCGCCGTTCGATCGTCAGGACAAAAGCGTCAGCATGACTCCCGCGGCGACGGCCGTGCCGATGACCCCAGCCACGTTGGGCCCCATGGCGTGCATCAGGAGATAATTGCCCGGATTTTCGGCCTGCGCCACGCGTTGAACCACGCGGGCCGCCATGGGGACTGCGGACACCCCCGCCGAGCCGATCATGGGATTGATCCGCCCGCCCGTGAGCACCTTCATGAGCTGGCCGCAAAGCACGCCGCCGGCGGTGCTGAAGATGAAGGCCACCAGCCCAAGCAGGATGATGACCAGCGTACGGGCCTGGAGGAAATATTGGGCCTCCATCGTCGACCCGACGGCCAGCCCCAGGAATATCGTGGTGATGTTGAGGATCTCGTTCTGGGCGGCCAGGCTCAGCCGATCGGTCGCCCCGCACTCCCGCAGGAGATTGCCGAACATCAGCATGCCCACCAGAGGGACGGAGGCCGGGAGGATCAGCCCCGCCACGATGGTGCAGATGATGGGGAAGAGGATTTTCTCTCGCTTGCTGACGGGACGGAGCTGCCCCATTCGGATGGCCCGGTCCTTCTTGGAGGTCAGCAGTTTGATTATGGGGGGCTGGATCAGCGGAACCAGGGACATGTAGCTGTAAGCGGCCACCGCAATGGCCCCCAGGATCGCCTGCTGCCCCAGCTTCATCGTCAGATAGATGCTGGTGGGGCCGTCGGCCCCGCCGATGATCGCGATGCTGGCGGCCTGTCTGATGTTGAAGCCTATATCGAGGCCGAACTGGGCCGCGATGGGCCCCACCCAGTTGGCGCTGATAAAGGCTATGAAAACGCCGAACTGGGCCGCCGCCCCAAGAAGGAAGGTCGTGGGATTGGCGAGGAGCGGTCCGAAATCCGTCAAAGCTCCTATACCCAAAAAGATGATGATGGGATAGATTTCATGCTGGGCTCCAAAGTAGACGTAGCGCAGAAACCCCACCGCCCCCTCGGCGTCGGACATGATTCCGGACAGGGGCAGATTGACCAGGAGACATCCGAAGGCAATGGGCACCAGCAACAGGGGTTCGAATCCCTTGCCGATGGCCATGTAGAGGAGAACCAGGGCGACGATCAGCATGACCACGTTGCCGGTCCCCATGGACGAGAACAAAACGGAGAATCCCGAGTTGTTCACCAGGTCGCGTAAGGCTGTGAGATACACTTCCATGACTGCGCTATCCCTCCCAAAATCCCCCCGGCCAGCGACGGGGGCGTCGTCCCGTCGAAACGGGACAAGTTCGAACCCTTCGAGTTCGATTTGGCCTTCAAAAAGACAACTTGGGATAACATAACACAAAAAGCCCAAATAAGCACGCCGCCCCCTCGGGAAACGAGAAGAATGCCACACGAGCCGAAAAGGTATTGCCCCTCGGCTCGTCCTCTGCGTGAATTCCGCCCCATTGGCCGTTCCGTGTGCTAAAATAACGTGATTTGTCGGTTTCGTTCGAGTGCGGGTACGAGATATTCAATTCTGCAAGGACGGGGTGTTCTGAAGATGAAGAGAAACAGGGAGTTGCCCAAGGGCTATTCGCCCGACACGATGGAGGAGAGGTGGTACGAGTCCTGGATGCAGGAGGGATTGTTCGACGCGGAGGTCGATCCCTCCCGTCCGGCGTTCTCCATCGTCATTCCGCCCCCCAACGTCACGGGCTCCCTCCACATGGGACACGCCTTCAACAATACCTTTCAAGATATCCTCTGCCGGACGAAACGCATGCAGGGGTTCAACGTCCTCTGGCTTCCGGGCACGGACCACGCGGGCATCGCAACCCAGAACGTCGTCGAGAAAAGCCTCGCCGCCCAGGGGCTGAGCCGTCACGACCTGGGGCGCGAGGCCTTCGTGGAGAGGGTCTGGGAGTGGAAAAAGGTCTATGGGGATCGCATCATCACCCAGATGAAGCGATTGGGCAACTCCTGCGACTGGCGGAGGGAACGCTTCACCTTCGACGAAGGTCTGTCCCGTGCGGTCCGCTCCGTGTTCGTGCGGCTCTATAAAAAGGACCTGATCTACAGGGGCAAGTACATCATCAACTGGTGTCCGCGCTGCCATACGGCCCTCTCCGATCTCGAGGTGGAATACGAGGAGAGGCCGGGGAGCTTCTATTATGTGCGCTATCCGTTCGTGGATGGCTCGGGGGAGATCGTCGTGGCCACCACCCGTCCGGAGACGATTATCGGCGACGTGGCCATAGCCGTCCACCCGCGGTCGGAACAGTACCGCGATCTGATCGGCAAGAGGGTGCGTGTGCCGCTGACGGACCGCGAAATTCCCATCATCGAGGACAACATGGTGGATCCCGAGTTCGGAACCGGTTGCGTGAAGATCACCCCGGCACACGACCCCAACGACTTTCTGGTCGGGCTTCGGCACGACCTGCCGCAGCTGCAGGTCATCGATTCCGAGGGGATCATGAACGAGAACGCCGGAAAGTATCAGGGGATGACGATCGAGAAGGCCCGCAAGGCCGCGGCGGAGGACCTGGAGGCTCAGGGCCTGTTGGTGCGCTCCGAGGAGATCTCGCACTCCGTCGGGCATTGCCAACGGTGCAGCACGACCGTGGAGCCGTATCTCTCCGAACAGTGGTTCGTCCGCGTAAAGCCCTTGGCCGACCGAGGCGTTCAGGCCGTAAAGGACGGACGCATCGCCTGGATTCCCGAGCAGTGGGAGAGGACCTATTTTCAATGGATGGAAAACATCCGCGACTGGTGCATCTCGCGCCAGCTCTGGTGGGGACATCGCATCCCGGCATGGACCTGTTCCGAGTGCGGGCACATCACCGTCGCGGAGGAGGACCCGACGGCCTGTGAGCGGTGCGGGGCGCCCGATATTCTTCAGGACGAGGACGTACTGGACACCTGGTTCAGCAGCGCGCTCTGGCCCTTTTCCACGATGGGGTGGCCGGACGAGACCCCGGAGCTGAAATATTATTACCCGACTTCCCTGATGGTCACGGGATTCGACATCATCTTCTTCTGGGTCGCCCGCATGATCATGATGGGACTCGAATTCATGGACGAGGTGCCGTTCCGGGACGTCTACATCCACTCGCTGATTCGGGACGAACACGGACAGAAGATGAGCAAATCCAAGGGGAACGTGATCGACCCGCTGGACATGATCGACAAATACGGCGCCGACGCGCTGCGCATGGCCCTCGCGGCGCTCTCCACCCAGGGGCGCGACATCCTGCTCTCGTCCGGCAGGATCGAGACCTATCGACTCTTTATGAACAAGCTCTGGAACGCGGCGCGATTCGCCCTCATGAACCTCGACGACGAGCGCCAGGCCATCGACCCCGCACAGTTGCGGCTTCAGGACCGCTGGATTCTGGACCGCACTCAGGAGATGACGGAGCGGATCACCGGCCTGATCGACGCCTACGACATCGGATCCGCCGCCCGGGCCCTGTACGACTTCCTCTGGGGTGACGTCTGCGACTGGTATCTGGAGATGGCCAAGCCGGCCCTCAGGGGCGACGAAGGGGAGACCCGCAAAAAGGCGGTTCAGGGCACCCTCGAGGAGGTTTTCCACACGACCCTGCTTCTCCTTCACCCCTTTATTCCCTTCGTGACGGAGGAGCTGTGGTCCGCCTTCGGCTACGGCGGGACCTCCGTCATGCGCACGGCATGGCCCAAGCCCAGGGAGGAGTTCCGATTCGAGGTCGCGGAGGCCATGCGCAACGTCCAGGAGACGGTACGCGTCCTGCGCAACCTGAGGGCCGAGGCGCGGGTTGCCCCCCAACAATGGATGAACCATGCGACCATCCGGATGGACGACGCCGAACTGAGGGATACCCTCGAGGGGGCCCTGCAGCAGATTGCCGGATTGTGCCGCATCCGGGAGATCGCGATCCTTCCGATGTCCGCTCCGCGCCCCGCGGCCTCGCTCTCCTCCGTCGTCGCCTCCGCCGAGGTCAGCCTGCCCGTAGGGGATGTCTTGGACGTAACGGCTGAGATTGCCCGGCTGACTCAGGAGGTCGCCTCGATAGAGAAGACCGTGAATGCGAGCCGGGACCGGTTGAACAAACCCGATTTCGTGGCCAGGGCCCCGCAGGAAGTCGTGGAGAAGGAGCGTAACCGTGTCGCGGAGGGTACGGCACAGATCGCCCGGCTGAAGGAAAATCTGGAGAGCCTCAGCCGCTGACCCCGGCGGGCACAAGATTCGAAGCACAAGACGAGGACGCGGGGCCCGTGTTTTTTCCACAGGCTCCGCGTCCTCGTCTCATGCCTCGGGGTTGTTTCCGCCCCCGGATACTTGTTCCATGGTCTCGGGGCTCATCTGGGCAAAGCCGACCTTCCAGGCCATGACCGCCGCCTGGGTGCGGTCTCGAAGCTCCAGTTTCTTGAGCATGTGACTGACGTGGTTCTTCACCGTCTTCTCGGAAAGCACGGTTTTCTCGGCCACCTCGAGGTTGCTGTAGCCCTGGGCCAGCCAGTAGAGCACCACCTTTTCCCTGGGAGAGAGCTCCGCCAGCAGGTCGCTTTCGCTCTTGCGCTTGGCGAAGCTGGTCATCAACTTTCCCGCCACCCGCGGATCGACGTAAGGCTCCCTTCGATACGCGGCACGAATCGCCGCGATCAGCTCCACACGGCCGGAGGACTTCAGGACGAACCCCATCACCCCCTCGGCCGAGAGGGTCGCCAGGCAATCCTCGTCGTCATAAGCGCTCACGGCGATGGGGACGACCTTCAATTTGAGGCTGTTGATCTCGCGGGCCAGCTGGACCCCATCCATCTTGGGCATATTGATATCGAAAAGAACGATGTCGGGATTGTGTTCGCGGAGCAGCTGAAGTGCCTCCTCTCCGTTGGAGGCCTCGCCCACGACCTTGACCTCGGGTTCCAGTTCCAGGATTTTACGCAGACCGTCACGAAAGAGCTTGTGGTCGTCCGCCAGAACAATCTGGATCACTATAAGCCCTCCTTCAGCAAAGATGTCGGCCGTGAAGACAAGCGGGCCGCGGACTCGAGAGCCGGAAGGATGAGAATTTCTCCGAACAAGGCCGCCATCGCACCTTCTTTTTTTGAGAAAATGTGGTATAGTGTTCCGGTGCTCAAGTTCCATGCGCGCCTGTAGCTCAGTGGATAGAGTGACGGCCTCCGGAGCCGTAGGCCGGGCGTTCGAATCGCCCCAGGCGCGCCAAATCTTCCTCCCATTTTTGAATTCTTTCGTTTCCTCCCAGTCGGGCAAAGGAGCAACTTCATACGGTCAATGATCCGGATGCCCTTGGGCTCCGGTTGCCGAGTCGCTCAGAAAACGTTCAATGAAGGCTTGCAGCTCCTCGATTCCCGCCCGATTCTCCCCCGAGGTGACGATGGGAACGTCTATGGAGCGAAGCCCCTCTTTCACATAGTGTTGCAGCATCGTCCGATGCCGTCCCCTGGCGATCTTGTCCGCCTTTGTGAAGACCACCAGGATCGCTTTGCCGCAGTCGCCCAGCCATTCCTGGAGCGCGCGGTCGTTCCCCAGCAACCCGTGCCGAAAGTCCACGAGGTGACAGATCAGGCACAGCGTCCTCCGGCGTTCGACGTAGGACGCTATGAGCCGCGACCATTCGCTCCTCTCCGTCTTGCTGCGGGAAGCGTAGCCGTATCCGGGGAGGTCGACAAGCCGAAAGGGAACGGAGCACTGGACGGAGTAGAAGTTGATGCTGCGCGTCTTGCCCGGAGTCGCCCCCACGTGGGCCAGCCGCGTCCCCAGCAGCGTGTTGATCAGCGTCGACTTTCCGACGTTGGAGCGTCCGGCGATGGCGATCTCCGGTGCCGCCTCGGGCGGCAACTGAGAGGACGCGAAACAGGTCGCCTCGAGCGAGGCCCTCCAGCGCATCAGTCCTCCAGCCCTTTTCCGAAGACGGTCATGACGTCCTCGGCGTAATCGAAACGCATCCCCTCGGTATAGTCCCTGGAGATCTCCTCGACGTCCACCCGGTTGGCCGAGGGCAGGACGATATGATGGATCCCATGGCGCCGGGCCGCCAGAATTTTCTCGCGGATTCCTCCGACGGGAAGGACCTTCCCCCTGAGGGAGATCTCCCCCGTCATGGCGATGCCCGGGCGTACCCGACGGCCGCTGACCGCGGACAGGATCGCCGTCGCCATCGTGATTCCGGCCGAGGGGCCATCCTTCGGCACCGCCCCCTCCGGAACATGGATGTGGATGTCCACGGACTTCCAATCGAACGCCCCAATCCCGAGGGCATCGCTTTCGGAGCGGAGGTAACTCACGGCCGCCCGCGCGGATTCCTGCATCACCTCGCCCAGGTGGCCCGTCAGGACCAGTTCCCCCTTGCCCTTCATCGTCACGACCTCGATGAGAAGGACGTCGCCCCCCGCCTCCGTCCAGGCCAGACCGACGACGTTGCCCGTCTCGAAATCCTTGGGGACGGAAAGGTCGTAGAGTTTTTTGGGGCCCAGGTATTCCTTGAGATCGTTCACCTTGACCGCGACCGGAAGGATCGGGGCCTCGGACTTGTCCGCCGCCTCGACGAGACGTCGGGTGATCTTGCGCACGATGGTCGACAAGGCGCGGTCCAGGCCGCGCACCCCGGCCTCCCGCGTGTAGGAGGCGATCACCTTCTTGATCACGGAGGCCGAGATCTTTATGTCGGAGCGCTTCAGCCCATGCTCCTTCAAAATACGCGGAAGGAGGTAGCGCAGGGCGATCTGCACTTTCTCCTCGGCGAGGTATCCCGGAAGAGGGATCAGTTCCATACGGTCCAAAAGAGGCTTGGGAATCGTATGGGTGACGTTGGCCGTAGTGATGAAGAGCACCTCGCTCAGGTCGAAGGGGACCTCGAGGTAGTGGTCGGTGAACGTGGCGTTCTGCTGCGGATCCAGGACCTCCAGGAGCGCGGAGGCGGGATCGCCCCGAAAATCGTTCCCCAGCTTGTCGATCTCGTCGAGAAGCACGACGGGATTGCAACTGCCGGCCCGAGCCAGCTTCTGAACGATCCGACCCGGCAGCGAACCGATGTAGGTCCGACGGTGTCCCCTGATCTCCGCCTCGTCCCGGACCCCACCGAGGGAGACGTTGACGAAGCGCCGGTTCAGCGAGTCCGCGATGGAACGGCCCAGAGAGGTCTTTCCGACTCCGGGAGGGCCGACGAAACATATGATCTGTCCCCTCATGTTCGTCCCGGCGTGCCGCCGGACGGCCAAAAATTCCAGAATGCGGTCCTTGGCCTTATGGAGACCATAATGATCTCGATCGAGGCGCCTCTCGGCCCGGGCGATGTTCTCGTTTTCCTCGGTTCTGAGGCCCCAAGGCAGATCCAGAAGCCAATCGAGATAGCTTCGGATAACCGCGGCTTCGGGGGAGATCGGCGACATCTTGGAAAGACGGGACAGCTCCCGCTTGGCCTTGTCGCGAGCCTCGTCGCTCATCCGCGAGGCTTCTATCCTCTCCGCATAGCGGAGCTGCTCCTCCTCCTCGCCCTGCCCCTGACCGAGCTCGTTCTGGATGATACGCAGCTGTTCTCGAAGATAATATTCCTTCTGATGCTTGTCCACGACGGAACGGACACGATTCTGAATGTCGTGCTCCAGCTCCAGGATGTCGATCTCCTCCGTCAGAAGACGCAGAAGAAAGGCAAGGGCGGATTCCACATCCTGAATCTCGAGCAGCGCCTGCCGCTCCTCTATTTTAACGGATATGTGCGATCCGACCAAGTTGATGAGCTGTCCCAAGTCGCCCAGTTCGGAGATCGATGCCATCACCTCGCCAGGAATGCGGGGCTGAAGCGTGTTGTAGTGCTCGAAGCTGCTCAGGACCCGCCTCCGCCAAGGCTCCAGGCTTGAGGAATCCGGCTGGTCCCACGCCATGGGGAACACGTGAGCCGTCAGGAACTCCTTGTCGAGGAGGTACTCCTCCACCCGCATCCGCGACACGCCCTCGACCAGGACCTTGGTCGTCCCATCGGGAACGCGCACCACCTGGAGGACGTTGCAGAGCGTCCCCACCCTGTAGAGATCGTCGCTTTCGGGGTCCTCCGTCTCGTTGTCCTTCTGGGCGACGACAAAGATCTTCTTGTCCTGGAGAAGCGCGGATTCCATGGCCCTGAGGGAGCGGGGACGCCCCACGAAAAGCGGCATGATGATCCCCGGGAACAGGACCATATCCCGAACGGGAAGTACGGGACAGACCCTCTCCTCCGGGGGAGGGGTCTCCTGCGAGGCCACGACCGCAATCCTTGCCGCCACCTCAGGCGACCTCCTTGGTCTCGTGAAGGAGGTTTTCGAGAGAAATCTTTCGGTCGACGAAGTCCGCCGTAATCGACAGGATGTCCGACTTGTCCTCCATCGAGGGCAGCTCGTAGAGGACATCCAGCATCAGGTTCTCCATAATGGAACGAAGCCCGCGCGCCCCCGTCTTCTTCTTGACGGCAAGTTCGGCGATGCGCGCAAGAGCTTCGGGCGTAAAGTCCAGATGAACCCCCTCCATGGAAAGGATCTTCTGGTACTGTTTTACCAAAGCGTTGCGGGGTTCCTGGAGTATGCGGATGAAGGCGGCCTCGTCGAGCTCCTCCAGGGCCACCAGGACCGGAATGCGGCCCACCAGTTCGGGGATGAACCCAAAGGCCATGAGATCCTCGGGCTGGATCTTGCGCACGATATCGTAACGCCTCTCCGATCCGCGCACGGAGAGCTCGCCCCCGAACCCCAGGGATCGGTGAAGCTCCCGCCTGGCCACGATGCTCTCGATCCCCTCGAAGGCCCCTCCACAGATGAAAAGAATGTTCTCCGTGTTGATCTGAATGAAGTCCTGGTGAGGGTGCTTGCGTCCGCCCTTGGGGGGAATGTTTGCGACGGTCCCCTCGAGGATCTTGAGCAAAGCCTGCTGGACCCCCTCGCCGGAGACGTCCCGGGTTATCGAAGCGGACTCCGATTTTCGCGCAATCTTGTCGATCTCGTCCAGATAGATGATCCCTCTCTCGGCGGAGGGAAGGTCGTAGTCCGCGGCCTGAAGCAGACGCACAAGAATGTTCTCGACATCCTCCCCCACATAACCGGCCTCGGTCAGGGTCGTCGCGTCCGCGATCGCGAAAGGGACGTTCAGCTTACGAGCCAGAGTCTGGGCAATCAGGGTCTTGCCGGACCCCGTGGGGCCCAGCAGCAGGACGTTGCTCTTCTGAAGGTCGATCTCCTCGTTGCGCAGCTCGATGTTGTTGCGCACCCTCTGGTAATGATTGTAGACCGCAACGGACACCACCCGCTTGGCCAACGACTGCCCCACGACGAACTGATCCAGGAAATCCTTCAGCTCGCGGGGTTTGATGGGGACAAGCTCCGCAGGGGACTCCTTCAAGCGCGGAGAAGGGGGAGCTTTCGTCTGCTCCGCCGCCTCGCCCTTTTCATCCGCCAAGATGATATTGCAGAGCTCCACGCACTCGTTGCAAATCCAAACGCCCGGACCGGCAATCAGACGATAGACCTCGTCCTGAGGTTTGCCGCAAAACGAACAATGGACGCTCTTTTGTTCGGTTTCGTTTCTGTTGATCCTCTTCAATGCCCAACAACCTCCACAAAGAAACGGGGGTCCGCCTCGCGGAAACCATCCCGTAAAGGGCCCTGTATCAAGAAACACGTTAAGGGGACGGCATGCCGCATCCCCTTAAAACTTTCCGTAATGGATTCGGTAAAGACCGTTCGTTCAAGCAGAAGATCGGCTCCCCAAAGACCTCCAAGCGCCTCACTCGATTTCTCTTTCGCCCGCCGTCGGACGCGCAACCCCTCGGTCCGACGTGCCCCCTTGTCGGCCCGACGAAAAACTGAGGAGACCTCAAAATCCAACGGCGCAGTCGCAGAAACCTGCTCGGCCCGAACGCCCTGCACCGTACCCGCTCACAGCCCGTCGACCGCGAACGGCCCGGACGCGTGAGGAATCGAGGTCGGAACCGCGGCGACTATCTCGCGTCGATGACTCGGTCGATCAACCCGTACTTCAGGGCCTCCTCCGCAGTCATAAAATTGTCCCGGTCCGTGTCTTGGGCGATGCGCTCCACGGGCTGCCCCGTATGGGCGGCCAATATGCGGTTCAAACGCTCCCGGGTTTTCAGTATGTTTCGCGCGTGAATCTCAATGTCGCTGACCTGCCCACGGGTTCCTCCGGAGGGCTGATGGATCATCATCTCGGCGTTCGGCAACGCGAGGCGCTTCCCCTTAGCTCCGCCGGCGAGCAAAACGGCAGCCATGCTGGCGGCCAGCCCCACACAGATCGTCGACACCGGACTTTTGATGTACTGCATCGTATCGTATATGGCCAGCCCTGCGGACACGCTGCCCCCGGGACTGTTGATGTAGAGGTGGATGTCCTTCTCGGGATCCTCGCTCTCCAGAAAAAGCAGCTGTGCGACGATCGCATTCGCCACCCCGTCCTCCACCTCGGTCCCCAGGAAGACGATGCGATCTTTGAGCAGGCGGCTGTAGATATCGTAACTCCGCTCTCCCCGCCCCGTCTGCTCGATGACGTAAGGAATGAAATAACCCATTCGGATGCTCCTATTCTTCGCCGGAGCCGCTCTCCGCCGGAGGAGCGGACAACTCGTCCACATCCCGGACCTTGATGAGGCTCATGAGCAACTTTCTGATCTTTCCGTAACGGATGTCGTCCAAGACCTGCATCATCAAGTTTCTGTCCTTGTACAGAAGCCCCAGAATCCTGTTTCGGTCAATGCCGTAGAGGGCCGAACGGCGGTCCACCTCCGACTCGAAATCGTCCTTGGAGACCTCGACGTCGCGCGCCTTGCCGATGGCATCCAGGACGAGGGTATGACGCACCATCTCGGCGGCCTTGGTCCGAAGAAGGTCCTCATAAGCGCCCTCCCCCTCGCCCGTCAGGCCGAGAACTTCCTTGAAATCCTTGCCGAAGCGTCGTTTTGCCTCTTCATCATCCCGTTTTCTGAGCACCTGAACCTGACGTTCCACCATGCTGTCCGGGACATCCACGACCGACCGTCTGGAGACCTCGCTTACCGCACGATCGACGGCATGGGCCTCGTTTTCGACCTTCAAGCGTTCCAAGATATTGTCGTAGAGCCGCGCGCGGAAGGCCTCTTCCGTAGCGATCTCCGTATCCTCTCCAAAAAGCTTCTTGTAAAACGCCACGTCCAGTTCAGGAAAAACACGTTTTCTGACGGACTCCACGGTCATCGAGTAATGGACGCGCTTACCGGCCACCGAGGGATCCTGATACTCGGGTTCCACGTCGAATTCCGTCTCCGTGGACTCGCCTGCGGCCTTGCCGAGCAACGCCGAACGCACCTCTCCGCGCACGACCTCGTCCGCAAGGTCGATATCGCTCTTCTGGGGGTCGCTCTCCTTGAGCGGCTCATCGTCCAGAATACGGGTCGTGAAGTCGACGGTAACGACGTCCCCCTCCTCCGCCGGGCGCTCCACCGGCTCCAGCCGGGAATGACCATGCATGACGCTGCGGACCAAGTCGTTCAGCATCTCGTCCGTGACCTTGGCGTTCAACCTCTCCACTTCTATCTCTTCGAGAGCGGGCAGCTCCGTCTCCGGCATGACCTCGAAGGCAAGTTCGCAGACCACGGGAGCCCCCTCCTGGATGTCGCTCACATTTATGGAAGGATCGGAGATCGTGTCCAGGGCGTAGTCCTCGACGACCTGCTGCAACGCCCCGGGGAGAATCTTCTCGAGGGCCTCGTTGTAAAGGGATTGGCGTCCTACGCGCATCTCGATCACTCGGCGCGGGGCGTGTCCCTTGCGAAAACCCGGTATGGCCGTCTCCCGGGAAATCTCTCCAAGCGCCTCGGCAAGGCCCTTGGAGAATTCGGCAGCCTCGAACTCCACCTTGACCCTGACGATATTCTTCTCCTGCCCCAACAACTCCGTCTTCATCTCTCATACTCCTTTCGACCTGTCGAACGGGCGTATTATACCAAAAAATCGGGCCCGGCCCCATAACACTCGGCTTTTTCAGGGAATATCCGCCTTTTTGAAGCCTCCTTTTCCGGGTCTCTATGCTAGAATGAAGCTCGTCCGGTTTTTCGAGGACCGTCTGTCGGTCGTTTCGTCAGCCACTCAAAATCAAGGAGGAAGTAGATCATGCCTATGCAAATAGGATTGGACGAGCTGTTGTCCATGCTGCTGGCCCGCGTTGACGGCCTCGCGATGGATTCCGAAAATCAGAAGAGCCGCTTCAATATCATGTTCCGCATTCTTTACAAGAAGGGACTCTTCTCCGAGGCCGACGCCCTTGAGTCGGTTCGTGAGGAGCATCGCATTCTCAAGGAGCTCGGGATGCTGGAGAAAATGCCCGAGGAAGAATCTCTCAAAGCCGCCGCCGATACTCTGATGCTGTGGGTCAAGGGCGATGTGGAGGCGATCCGCAGGTCCATCGAGGAGTACGACAAACGGCTCCAGGAGGCCATGGCAAAGCAGCAGAAGCCGAAGATCGACGTGGCGTCCGCAGCGGTACTGAACCAGCTGGACCGCATGGGCGGAAACCCTCAGGGCGGAAAAAAACTCATTCTCTAACCCTACCTTGCGTTGTTCCCAATGTCCCGCTTTGGCCTGGCGCTGGTAAGACTTTGGAGGCAAGCCGCGAGCCGCGCATATCTGGTGGCTTTGTTCGATGCGCTTCTCGTCTCGCTCGCCACGTATCTCGGGTACTCCATACGCCTGACCCTTTTCATCCCGGACCATTATGTCGTCGACTGCGCCCGAGCCGCACTTGCCTTCTCGAGCTGCACGTTGTTCGTCTTCGCCCTGGGAGGACAGTACAGGGTGATGTGGCTCCAAGCGGGATTGGAGGACTATCTTCGCTTCGCGAGGCTCTACCTTCTGGCCGCTCTGCTCTTTTTTCTCGCGCAGACCGTCTGGCGCTTCGCCCTGCTTCCGCGAACCTCGCTGGCAATCATGTTCTTCTCGGCATTCGTTCTCTGCAGCGCCCTGCGGGTCTCCTGGAGGCTGCTGCACGAACCGACTCCGGCTCAAGCCATCCGGCAAAGGGCCCTCATCGTGGGAGCGGGCGAGGCGGGCATCCTGCTGGCCCGGGATCTCAACAGAAACCCAGGTAACCTTGTCCCCGTAGCCTTCGTGGATGACGATCCCCAGAAGATCGGCAAAACGGTCGACGGGCTGGAGGTCGCGGGATCCACCGAACAGCTGCCCGAGATCATCCGCGACCGAGCGGCCAAGGTCGTCCTGATCGCGATCCCGTCGGCGCACGGACGAAAGATTCGTTCCCTCTACAACCGGCTCGCGCCTTTAGGCGTCGAGGTCCGCATTCTCCCCACCCTGGGGGAGCTCGCAGGAGGTCTCATCTCCTTCACCCGGCTTCGCAACGTCAAATTGGAGGACCTTTTGGGCCGGGATCCCGTGACGATGAACCTGAAGGAGACCCTGCACTACATCCACGGGCGCAGCGTCCTGGTCACGGGAGCGGGCGGATCCATCGGCAGCGAAATCGTTCGGCAGGTCGTCCGCAACGCCCCCAAGGAAGTCCTGCTCCTCGGGCACGGGGAACAGTCCATCTACCTTCTGCTCGAGGAAATGCAGAGGAGCGCCCCCTTCCTTCCGCTGCACCCGATCATTGCGGACGTCGCCGACGAAATTGCGATCGGGGACGTTTTTCGTCGATGGAGGCCTCACGTGGTCTTTCATGCCGCGGCACACAAACATGTCCCCCTCATGGAGAGCTCGCCCCGGGAGGCCATGCGGGTCAACGGGCTCGGGACGCGCACCGTTGCCAGGGCCGCCGGCCGGGAGGGCGCCGAACGCATGGTCCTGATCTCGACGGACAAGGCCGTCAACCCCTCGAGTGTCATGGGGGCCAGCAAACGTCTGGCGGAGAAGATTCTGGAGCGGGAGCAGAGGCTCCATCCGGGGACGGCCTACATGGCGGTGCGGTTCGGCAACGTCCTGGGAAGCCGCGGAAGCGTCATTCCGAAGTTCGAACGCCAGATCGCGGCCGGAGGCCCCGTGACCGTCACGGCGCCCCGTATGAAGCGCTATTTCATGCTGATCCCGGAGGCCGTGAGCCTGGTTCTGCAGGCGGGGGACATCAGCAGGGGCGGAGAGCTCTTCGTCCTGGACATGGGAGAGCCCGTCGTCATCACCGAGATGGCGGAGCTCCTGATCCGTCTTCACGGCTACGAGCCCTATCGGGACATTCCGATCGTCTTCACCGGAATCAGGCCGGGGGAAAAACTCGAGGAGGAGCTTTTCTACGATCCGTCCTCGGTCCACCCGACCCCCCATCCCAAGGTCTTCTCCGCCCATTTGCGGGAAAGCCAAGAGTCGGAGGATCTGGACTCCCGGCTGGAGCGAGGCATCGCCCATCCTGAACTCGCCCTTTCCCTGCTTTGCGAGCTGGTTCCGGAATACATTCCCTCCTCCCGGAGGGATCACTGAAGGGGCTTTTCCAGGGACTCGATCAATCGCAGCTTCTCCGCCCGCCTCAGCCTCTTGAGCCTCCACTCTCGGCTCATGGCTTCCTCACGGCTGGAACATTCCTCACTGTAGACCAGGACGACGGGACGGCGCGAACAGGTGTAGCGCGCCCCCGTTCCCGTATTGTGGCTGCGCACGCGCCCTTCCAGATCCGTGGTCCATCCCGTATAAAGGGAGCCGTCCCTGCAGCGGACGATGTAGACGAAGCAGGGCAAAAGAGTTGTCCTCAGACCTGCCCCTGCCGGACGGCGGGAGGATTTTTTGTCGCCGTCTCCCGCAGCCATTCCAGCCCTCCATGGTCCAGGAGGTGGGTGATCAGGATATTCAGCCCGATGAGGATCAACAGGGTGCCGCCAAGCAGTTCCACACGCTTGCCGAATCGGCACCCGACCAGACGACCGAAGTGAATTCCGGCCACGCAGGCCAGGGCGGTGACCCCTCCTGCCAGAAGGGCCAGGGGAAGAACAGGCTTGTCCACAAGGGCAAAGCCCGCCCCCACGACAAAAGCATCGACCGAGGTCGCCAGCGCCAGAGAAAAGAGCGCGCCCAGGGAGGCCGCTGCATCCTCACCGCAGGGTTCCGGGGGGCGAAAGGAGCTGCGGACCATCCCCCCTCCGACCACGGCCAAAAGTCCGAAGGCCAGCCAATGATCGAGCGATGTCATCAGCCTTGCGGACCATCCCCCCATCGTCCATCCCCCAAGAGGCATGAGAAACTGAAACAGCCCGCAGGCAATCCCCATCCGAAGGGAAACCCTTCGGAGCCGGTCGAAAATGCAGGCCCCCATGCAAACGGATACCGCGAAAGCATCCATGGCTAAGGAAACTCCCGAGATGGCGGACTCCCAATCCATTCCATCGCCCCCCCGATTTCTCGAACGCCAAACAAAGGGGGCGCCGAAAGACGACAAAAAGCGGCGCCCCAAAGGTCCCCCCACAGACCGATTGTCTTATCGTTCTTTTATTGCTCCATCAGAATCTTGCTTCCACCGATAAGGTATTCCATCCCCGACCAGACCGTCAGGATCATGGCGATCCACATCAGGACCATGCCGCCCGGGATCTTCAGGATCAGCATCGTGAGGGCCAGGATCTGAAAGACCGTCTTCAGCTTCCCTCCCTTGGAAGCCGCAATAACGACCCCCTCCGCCGCCGCGACCAGCCGCAGCCCCGTCACGACGAACTCGCGGGTGATGATGACCAGTACGATCCAGGCCGGAATGCGGTGGAGCTCGACCAGAGCGATCATCGCCGCGATGACCAGCACCTTGTCCGCAAGTGGATCGATAAATTTGCCGAGGGTCGTGACCAGACGATGCTTGCGCGCGATGTACCCATCAAGCGAGTCCGTCAACGCCGCGACGACGAACACCGCCCCGGCCAGAATGTCCCCCCAGGCAGGAGGATCGTCCTCGAGGAAGCCCAGAAAAGGAACGGCCCCGCTGATTTTTAACGAGAGAAACAGCAGTACGAGAGGGGCCAGAAAGACGCGGACCAAGCTGAGCATGTTGGGCAAGTTCAGAGCCTTCGCACTCAAAATTGGATCACACCTCCAAGGTTCGCTCGCGCAGACCACAGATATTCGGACGTCAGCCCGGTGGTTCAAAATTATAGCTCAAAAAACGGAGAAAACCTCCTTCCCCGCCTTCAGACGAAAAAATTCCTGCGAAGATTGTTCCAACGATCCAATCGGTCACAGGCTTCGTTTGACAAGGGAAGTCCCGGTTGATATCATAGCCCTCAATTCTCAATCGAGAAGCAGTTGTTCATCTTTTTTGAAGGCGTTCAGTTTATTAGAGGGAGCGGAGTTCCAAATGGGCGGTTCGCGCATTTTCATGCCTGCGGCAGCAATCATAGGTACGATGGCTATTCCGTCTCCGGGGGAAGGACGGCGCGGATCGTGTCCTTTTTGATTTAACCGGCATGCCTCAAACGGCGGCTGAAATTCAAGGGGAGGGCGAATCCGTACGAGGTTCCCCCTTCCCGATTTTTTATCGGGAGGAGCGATCGATATGGGAAAACACAAGATGAAGTTCGACAGAGAGGTTCTGGAGGTGGACATCCCGGACTCCGATCTGCTGGGCGTCCTGCGGAGCCGTGAAGTCCCCTGCGCCCCCTCGGAAGAAGAAGCCGTCCGGGAGGCGCTGGCCAATCCGATCGGCAGTCCCAGACTCGAGGACATCGTCAAGCCGGGGGAGAAGGTCTGCATCGTCACCTGCGACGTCACCCGGCTGTGGCAGCACCCCAGCGTCTATCTTCCCATTCTGGTGGAGGAGCTCAACGCCATCGGCGTGCCGGACGAGGACATTTTCTTTCTTTCGGGGACGGGGACGCACCGCAATCAGAGCCCGGAGGAGCACAAGGCCATCCTCGGCGAGGACCTGTACCGCCGCTGCAAGATCTACGACCACGACAGCCGGAGCGACGCGATGGCCGACTTCGGCGTCACGAGCCGGGGCACGCCCGTCCGCTTCAACAAGCGTGCTGCAGACAGCGACCACGTGATCGTCACCGGAGGCGTCGTCTATCACTTCATGGCCGGCTGGGGCGGGGGCAAGAAGGGCATCCTTCCCGGCATCGCGGCCTACGAGACCGTCATGGCCAACCATGCCCTGGCGCTCGACCCCATCCCCGGAAAGGGACGCAATCCGGTCTGCCGGACCGGCAATATCGACGGGAACCTGATTCATATGGATATGGTGGAGGCGGTCGAAAAGCTGAACCCCAGTTTTCTCCTGAACGTCGTCATGAACGCGTCGGGCAAGATCGGTTGGGCGGTCGCCGGCGACTGGAAGGAAGCCTACAGGAAAGGCATGGAGATCGTGGACAGCGTCGATGCCGTCGAGATCCCCGAGAAGGCCGACCTGGTGGTGGCCTCCGCCTGCGGATACCCTAAGGACATCAACTTCTACCAGACCTCCAAGACCTTTTTCAACGCTCAGGAGGCCCTGAAGCCCGGAGGCTCCATGCTGATCCTCAGCGCCTGCACCGAGGGCTACGGAAATGCCGAGGTCCAAACGATGCTCCTCGACTTCAGGGACAACGGCGCAAGAGAGGCCGAACTGCGGCGCGAGTTCACCATCGCCAAGCACGTCGGGTTCTGCACCGGGGAGGCGGCGGAGAAGTTCGACTTCCACCTCGTGACGAAGATGGACCCCGCTCTGCTGGAGGGCACAGGGGTCATCGCCTCCAGGACGGTGGAGGAGGCCATGGAGAAGATCCATGCCAAGCACGGCAGGTCCCTGAAAACATGGCTGATGCCCCAGGGGGCCAACACTCTGCCCAAGCTGCCGGGACAATAAAAACACCTCTAACGGAGCGCCCAACGATTGGATATTGTCGGGCGCTCCAATCCCCCAGCCAGGTACTCTCGAGACCATCCGCACGCTGCGGCTGACCCCACAGGACCAAGCTGTCGCCCCTCCCCTCTTCTGACACTGTTTATGGTACGTCCCCCTCTCCAAGAGTGGCAAGCTCTCCTTAGTTTTTTGTCCCCTGGATGTGAGTATCCACGAAGACGATGTCATAATATTTTTTGATTCGTTTGCTTTAACGATCTACATTCGATATCCAGCCGTCCAAGTCCACCGCTACACTGTCCCCCAACTTGTCCGTAGTCGTTTTAACAACGAAACAACATTATCATTGCAAATATTTTGTTGCTTAGATTTACAATCTAGCTTGCTTTTTATTTACAGCATCAACAAGCCTGTTAAAATGTTTTTGGAAAAAATCGTTAAAATCATTTTATGTTATTTTTTGAGTTATTCATAACAAGAAAGCAATATTTTGACAAAGAAAATAAGCCTTGCTGCACAGGGGAAGGAAGTTTGTTTTCTGGACTCGAGCTCGTCCCATCCAACCTAAGGCTCGTGGAAGGTGGCAGTCTGCTCAAACGACGCATAAAAATGACCTGGAATTCAAATCGGAGGAGACCAAGTGGATGTACAACAAAACCTGTCTCTTTGTCTTTTTGCTGTTAGGGCTGTTGGTTGGGGCATGGAGTGCGCGCTTCTTTCACACCGATTTTGAAGACAGTTCCAAGAGGACTCTTTCCTCCTCGAACACAAATGAAAAGAGAGCAACAGAGACATCGACACTAGCGGTGGAACTGGACTACCGGGGGGAACCTTTTTATGTGCTTTATCCTGTATCTGACGAAGAGCGCGTGTGGTACGCGTTCAACTGGGCCAACGGACCTCTCGGAGAAAGCAAAACATCACGCTACAGTTGCAACTACGACTCCGATTATTTCAAGACAGAGTTGCTCTACGGGCTTTACCTTGGATATCCCATTCTCTACGAGCTAGGACCTAGAAAGTATCTGGACTACTTTACAGACAGCGCAGGCTGGGGGATGCTTGTCGCCAAGCCCCTCATCTACCTCTACCCGGAGTCTGAGACGGAGGTGACCGTGCGGCTGGACTACAAGGGCAGGCTCACCTGCACTTACCCCGCGCCCGACCCCGACGGCGCTTGGCGCGTTGTCGCGCGGCCCGACGGCACCCTCACCGACAGGCAGGGCCGGGAGTACAGCTACCTCTTCTGGGAGGGGGCATCCGACGGAACCCCGCCCGACTTCTCCAGGAGCTTCGTCGTCAGGGGCTCCGATACCGCCGCGTTTCTGCGCGAGAAGCTGTCGTATATGGGCCTCACCCCGCGCGAGTACAACGAGTTCATCGTCTACTGGCTGCCCCGCATGCAGCACAACCCCTGGAACCTCATTGCCTTTCAGGGGAAGAACTACACCGACTCCGCCCCCCTGACCGTCACGCCGGAGCCCGACAGCGTCCTCCGCGTCTTCATGGCCTACCGGCCCTTGGACGCCCCGGTCTCCGTACCCCCGCAGGAGCTGACGCCCTTCGTCCGCAGGGGCTTTACCCTCGTCGAGTGGGGCGGTCAGGGGCCGGAGGAAATAGTCCAATAGGCGATTGGGAGAAGGAAGCGGAGACACCTCCGCAGAAAGTATCCGGCCCCCCTCGAGGGGGGGCCGGAATGGTTGATGGTCGACAGAGAAAACCTGTCTACTCCTCCTCGTCCTCCTGCTTGTGGGCCGCGATGACCTTCTTGGCGATCTCGGCCGGGACCTCCTCGTAGTGCGAGTATTGCATGGAGAAGCTGCCCTGCCCCGAGGTCATGGAGCGCAGCACGATCGCGTAGCGGAACATCTCCGCCAGCGGGGCCTGAGCCTTGACGACCTGGAGCCGGCCGTGGGCCTCCATGCCCATGATGCGGCCGCGGCGGCTGTTGAAGTCGCCCATCACGTCGCCCATGTACTGGTCCGGGACGGTCACCTCGACGTTCATGATGGGCTCGAGCAGCACGGGCGAGGCGTCCATGATCCCCTTCTTGAAGGAGAGACGAGTCGCCAGCTTGAAGGACATCTCGGAGCTGTCGACGTCGTGGTAGGAGCCGAAGTAGAGCTCCGCGCGGAAGTCCACCACCGGAAAGCCCGCCAGGGGCCCCTTGACCATGTACTCGCGCAAGCCCTTCTCGACCGCGGGAATGAAGTTGCGCGGCACGGCTCCCCCCACGATGCTGTCGACGAACTCGAACCCGGCGCCGCGCTCCAGCGGGCTGTAGCGGATGTGGACGTCGCCGTACTGCCCATGGCCGCCGCTCTGCTTCTTGTGCTTGCCCTGAGCCTCCGCCGTCTTGCGGATGGTCTCGCGGTAGGGCACCTGAGGCGTGCGGGTCTCGAGCTCGATCCCGTAACGCTCCTTCATGCGGGCCAGGACGATGTCGATGTGCAGGTCGCCCATACCGGACAGGACGTTGTCGTGCGTCTCCGGGTTCTTCTCGAAGGTCAACCCGCGATCCTCGTCCAGAGTCTTGGAGATGGCGTTGCCCAGCTTGTCCTCGTCCGCCCGGCTCTTGGCGATCACGGCCACGCTGTAGACGGGGTTCGGGTACTCGATCCTCCCGTACTGGAACGAGGAACCGCCCTTGGTCGCCAGGGTGTGGCCGACCTTGGTGCTCTGGAGCTTGGGGATCGCCACGATGTCGCCCGCGATGACCTCCTTGACGTCCTTGCCCTCCTTGCCGCACATCAGCTTGAAGGAGCTGATGCGCTCGTCCTCGCCCTTCTTGACGTTGTAGATGTTGTTCCCGTCGGAAGAGAGGGAGCCCGAATAGACGCGGATGAACGAGAGCTTGCCCACGTAAGGGTCGACCATGACCTTGAAGCAGAGGGCGGAGAAGGGAGCGTTCACGTCAGGACGCACCTCTACGGAATCCTCGCCTTGCATGGCCTTGACCGCACCGATATCGACGGGGGATGGGAAGTAGTCGGCGATGAAGTCCAAAAGCTGATGCACGCCGATATTGAGGGCGGCAGAACCCGCCAGGACCGGCATGACGCGACGCGCCACGATCGCCGCACGCAGCGTCCGGGCAAGGTCGGCGTCGGAGACGGACTCGCCCTCGAGATAGCGCTCCATAAGTGCGTCGTCCATCTCGACCGCGGCCTCGATCAGGGCCTCTCTGGCCGCCGAAGCGGCATCCGCCATTTCGGCCGGCACGTCGCCCTCCGCAAACTTGCCGCTGCCGTCCGTCTCATAGATGTAGGCCCTGCCCTTCAGGACGTCGACGATGCCCTTGAAGTGCTCCGCCGAGCCGATGGGCAGGAAGACGGGAAGCGCGTTCTCCGAGAACTGCTCCCGGATATCCGCCAGAACCTTATCGAAATCCGCGTTCTCGCGGTCCATCTTGGAGATGTAGAAGACGACGGGCTCGTGGTTTGCCGAGGCGTACTCCCAGGCACGGCCCGTCTGGACCTCCACCCCGCCCACCGCACTGACCAGCAGCAGCGATGCGTCCGAGACGCGGATGGCCGCACTCATCTCCCCCGCGAAGTCGGCAAAACCGGGGGCATCCAGAGCGAAGAAGGTCTTCCCCCCTCGCTCCATCGTCAGAAGGGAGGTGCTGATCGAGATCTGACGCTTCTGCTCCTCGGTCTGAAAGTCGCTGACGGTGTTGCCGGCATCCGTCTTGCCCATACGACCGATCTGACCGTTGCAGAAAAGCATGGCCTCGGCCAGGGTGGTCTTTCCCGCCCCGCCATGGGCGCAGAGCGCAAAACTTCTCGTGTTCTCCGGTTGACGTGCTCCCATCCTCCAACTACCTCCTCTGAAAATTGACGATTTGCATCACCGTAAAAACGGCTGCGGATGTCGAAAAAAGCCCGCCCCTCCCCTTGCGGAAGCAAGGAGAGAGGCGGGCGTACATCATTTGGGATCGACTTGAACGGCCGACTCGAGCGCGGCCGCCACCTCCGGCGGACGAGCCTGGCCCTTCGTCTCCTTCATCACGAGCCCCTGAAGGAACTTCATCTTCTTTCCCTTGGGGTCGCCACCGGAGCGGATTTCAGCCACGACGTCGGCATTCGCCTCCAGGACGCCGCGGATCGTTTCCGCCAGGGCATCTCCCGCAACACCCCCCTCGGTCACACCGCAGGCCTTTACGGCATCGGCGAGGGAAAGCCCCTCCTCCACCATCCGGTCGAACACGGCCTTGGCCTGGGTCGTCGAGAGGCGCCCCTCCTCGACGCGCCCGACAAGTTCGGCAAGGGCTGCAGGACGGACGGAAAGGCCGTCGAGGGAGATCTGCCGGTCGTTCAGAACGCGCAGGACCTCCGTGCGAACCCAGTTCGAAGCGCGCAGGGGAGCCGCTCCCGCGGCGACGCAGTCCTCAAAGTACTCGGCCAGATCGCGCGACTCGGTCAGGACCAGGGCCGCATCCTCGGGAAGCTTCAGCTCGCGGACATAGCGCTCGGCCTTGACATCGGGCATCTCGGGCATCATCGCACGAACCCGGTCCTCCCACTCCTTTGAAATATGAAGGGGCGGAAGATCCGGATCGACGATGAACTTGCGGTAGAACGCCTTCGCTCTGGAGCCCGTCGTGACGCCCTTGGCGTCGTTCCAGTGGCGGGTCTCCGGCAGGACCTCTCCGCCCTGCATCATGATCTTCTTCTGACGCTTGATCTCGTACTCGATGGCGCGCTCCAGGGCGCGAAAGGAATTCATGTTCTTGACCTCGACCTTGCGCCCCCAGCGGCCGTCGGAACACTTCATGGAGACGTTGGCGTCAAAGCGCATCATGCCCTTCTCCAGATCGACATCCGAGGCACCGGAGTAGCGCACGCGACGACGCAGCGTCGTCACGTATTCCACCGCCTCCCGGGCCGAGGAGACGTCGGGCTCCGATACGATCTCGGCGAGGGGCAGTCCGGCCCGATTGTAGTCGACGTAGGAGGTATCCGCCCCCTCCAACCGTCCGTCCGAAGCGCTGTGGTGGAGCTTTCCCACATCCTCCTCGAGGTGCAGGTGGTGGACCCGGATCCTCTTGGGCCTTCCCTCGTCGTCATGCACCTCGATGTAGCCCTCGGCGACGATCGGCAGGTCGCACTGGCTGGTCTGATATCCCTTCGGCAGGTCCGGATAGAAATAGGACTTGCGGAAGAACAGGGAGCTGTGCTGAACCGAGCAGTTCAGGGCCATTCCCGCAAGCAGGCCCTGCTGAACCACGCCCCTGTTGAGAACGGGAAGCGTGCCGGGCAAGCCCATGCAGACGGGGCAGACGTTCGTGTTCGGCTCGGCGCTCGTGTCCGTGGAACAGCCGCAGAATATTTTGGTGTCCGTCTTGAGCTGGATATGAATCTCTATCCCGATGACGGGCGTAAAGGTCAGTTCCTTGTCCATTTTTCCCCTCTCCTCGGACATGATCAAAGCCCCCCCTGGGCGATGCGCGGCGAGCCCAGAAGCTCTTCCAGAGTCAGGCCCGCCCCCAGCAGCTTGGCGTCGCTCCATCGGGGGCCGACGAGCTGGAGCCCCACGGGCAGACCGAGGGGCGCATAGCCCGTAAAGAAGCTCAGGCTGGGCAGCCCGGCCATGTTCACGGGAAGGGTATAGAGGTCCGACTCGTAGCCTTGCATCGCATCCGTTCGCTCCTCGCCGAGGTGGGCGGGCAGCGCAGGAGTCACCGGCTGGAGAATGAAGTCCGCGCCTTCGAATGCCGTGGCGAACTCCCGGGCAATGAGGGTGCGCACCTTCGTCGCGGCGACATAGTACTCCTCGCTCCGCACCGGCTCGGTGAGGCAAGTGCCCGCGATGATGCGGGACTTGACCTCGCTGCCGAAACCGTGGGACCTTACCCGCTCGAACATGTCCTTGATCCCATCGGCCTCGTCCACGGTATAGCCGTAACGGATACCGTCGTACCGTTCGAGGTTCGTGTGAGCCTCGGACATCGCGATGGCATAGTAGCAGGCCACAGCGTAACGGGCAACCACCGGAAGAGTGACCTCGACGATCTCGGCCCCGGCCTCCTTGAGGAGCCCGCTCACACGCGCCATGGCGTCGGCGATCGGCTGATCCAGAGAGAACCCCTCGAAATCCCTGACCAGACCGACACGCTTGCCGCGGAGATCCGCAGGGCGCGGCGAGAAGTCGGGCGTCTTGCCCCGAACGCTGCTGGAGTCCATGGGATCGTGGCGTGCCAGGACGCTCATGACGCAACACAGGTCCTTGACCGTTCGTGCGAAGGGCCCAACCTGGTCCAGGGAAGAACCGTAGGCGACCACGCCGTAACGGCTGACCATTCCATAAGTCGGTTTGAGCCCGTAGATGCCGCAGAAGGAAGCCGGCTGCCGGATGGATCCCCCGGTGTCGGTGCCGATCGCAAAGGGAGAGTATCCCGCGGCTACCGCCGCCGCACTGCCTCCGGAACTGCCGCCCGGCACACGTGTGATGTCCCACGGATTCCTCGTGGGGCCGAAGGCCGAGTTGCCGCAGGTGTTCCCCATACCAAACTCGTCCATGTTGGACTTCCCCAGCAGGACGGCCCCGGCCTCCCTCAGAAGAGCCCAGACGGTTGCATCGTAGGGCGGGCGCCAATTTCCCAGGATGGCACTCCCCGCCGTGGTGCGCACGTCTTTGGTGCAGATGTTGTCCTTCAGCACCGCAGGAACCCCGGCCAGAGGAGCGAGGTCCTCCCCCCGCGCCACCTGTATGTCGACCCCACGGGCCATCTCGCGCCCCGCCTCCGCCGTCGTGGTGATGAGCGCACAAAGGTTTTTATCGCATGCCGCGGCACGGGCAAGGCAGGACTCGAAAAGTTCGAGCGCCGAAAACTTCTTCGTCCGAATGCCCTCGGCAGCCGAATGCAGGCAAAGATCGTAAAGTTCCATCAGCTATTCCTCCATGATGCGGGGGACCTGGAAATACCCCGCTGCCCGATGCGGCCCCTCGTCCAGGATTGCCTTCACATCTCCGAAGGGCGCCAGGATGTCGTCCCGCAGAGGACACTCCGTCGTCTCGGCGAAACAGAAGGGCTCCACTCCCTCGAGGTCCAGCTCCTTGAAACGGTCCAGCATGGCCAGGAAGTTGTTGATGTACTGAACTGCCTTTGTCAACTCGTCGTTGCTCAGTCTGAGACGCGCCTCCGTGGCGATGCCGAGCACTTCGTCGTCGCTCAGTTTCATTGCCGCACTTCCTTTCGAAAAAACACGGCCGCCCCCTCGGACGCGGTCGATTTAAGCACACAATAAGGAATTATAGCAGTTAGCCTCGGGCTTTCAAAGCATCGCCTCCGTCCCGGCAAGTCTGGAACACGAGTACAAGTCTGAAACACCTATAAAATTCGTTTCTCAATTCGACAACAGACAGGGCCGTAAAAAACTCGGGTAAGCGTCGACTCAGAGAAGGGGTTCGAAATCGACGCTTACCCAAGGGCCCTAATCCACAGGAAAAATCTTTAGCATGGCGCAAAGACAGGCTTCATACAATTATTTTTACACCCCCCGGGGGTGCAAAAATAAAGTTTGCTTACCTATGCGATAACGCACTCCGTTCTCAATAAGGATATCGTACCCCGTAGATTTGGAAAGGAGCTCCGCATATTGGCTCCTTGTGAGGAAGATCTGAAACCATGCCGTTCATCTTCTTCGGACATCCCAGTGTTCCGATCCCAACAACTCGGGACCGGCAAGAGGCCCCTGAAGACGTTCCACGCAGGCCCCGTCCCCAACGAGCATGTCCCCATGTCCCAGCAGGCACTGGGCCTGAGTGAACCCCTCGCCCAGGATAATCTGACTGTTGCTCCGGCTCGCCACCTTCAGAGCGACGCGCAGCTGCAGATTGGCCTTGATGACGCCGGTCACGACCTTCGCATCCGGGCGCTGCGTCGCCATAAGCAGATGGAACCCCGCGGCCCTGCCCTTCTGACAGAGCCTTTGGATGAAATGTTCGAGCTTCCTCGCCGTCCCCTTGTGCGTCATGAGGTCAGCATACTCGTCGACGATGACGACCCGGCGCCTCAGCCGCTCCCCCGAAGCGGCGTTGTAATCCGTCAGGTGGGAGACCCGCGCCTTCTCCAGCAGTCCGTAGCGCCGTTCCATCTCATCGACGGCTCCGCCCAGCGCCTCCATGGCCTCATCGGCATCACACAAGATCCTCCCCTCCTCCAGGGCGCTCAATTCCGCCAGGTCGGTAAAGGTGACCCGTTTGGGATCGATCAGGGTAAAACACACGCTGTCCTGCGGTGCGCAGAGTAGCAGCCCGATCACAACCGAACGGAGCAGTACGCTCTTCCCGCTCCCGGACGTGCCCCCGATCAGCGCGCTGGTCATGGCCGGCTCCGCCAGATCCGCCCAGAACACGCGGCCATCCACCCCCATCCCCAGCGGAAACGCGGCCTCCGAGCGGGGACGGTTCTCCGCACCCTTTCGAATCAGGGTCTCGAGGGAAAGCACCTGCCGACGGGTCCGCGGGACGTCGACGGACACGTAGCCGCCCTGAGCCTGAATCATGGGAAGAACGGGGAGCTCCATCTGCACCTGAAGGTCATCCGCCCGGGCCTCGATCTTGCGGACCGTCGTCCCCCTCGTCGCGTCGGGGCGCACCTTCAGCCGGACGAAACAGGGGCCGCAGACGAAACCCTCATCGGTCACGGAGAGCTTGAGGGCCTCCAGCGTCCTTAGCAGCTGTTTCATACGCTCCCGCCCTTCTTCCGTCTCCTCCGAGGCCGCCGGGGCAGCCCTCTCCTCAAGGAGCGGCCCCTCAAGAGATCCCCCTCCGATATCGGTACCTCCAGAAACTGGAACGGATTCGGGGGGAACCCGGGAAAGGGAGAAATCCCTTGCGCCCCACTCCTTATTGCATTCTCCGTCCCATGGACAGCGGGAACAGAGGCTTTCGGACGCGGGAGCGGGCAGGGGCTTCCGGCGGAGCAGGACGCTGCGGGCGGACTCGAAAAGAGGAGGGAGTCCTCTCAGCATGGAGGCCACGTCCTCCTTCGGAAATGCAAAGGGCCCGCCGCCCTCCAGGTAGATCAGGCGTACGGACGGCAACACCCCCGTCGCGCTCTCCACAAGCCAGGCGTAGATCAGGCTTTGCGACAGCGCCGCCGTGGGGTCCGTAGGCCGGTAGCCCTTGAACTCAAAAAGGCACGCCGTTCCCGAATCGGGGTTGAAGATCAGCGCGTCGCAGCGTCCCGAGACCTTCAGCATCGTCCCGTCCTCAGTGGAGTACAAGGCCCTCAGGGTTCGTCCCGCCCCCGCAAAGACGCGGCCCAGACCTCTCTCCGGATCCTTACGGAGAGAGGGAATCGCCTCCAATATACCCGCCAGATCGCGGACCCAGAACGCCGTCCCGTCGGCCATCGCCATGACGCAATCCGCGTTCAGCCTACTGCCGTGCTCCGCCAGAAAGGGATTGAAGTAACGGGTACGGATCAGGTCGGAAAGGCCCTCGCTCAGCCCCTTGCTCGTGCCGGAGAGAAGGAGGCGCATCGCCTCACGTCCGGGGGCGGCCGTCTCCCCCATGTCGGAGAAGAAGGCCTCCGCAACGTGCTTATGGAACAGTGAGCCGTACCGTTTCCCGCTCCCCTCGATGCCGACCCTCCAAGCGTTTCGCCTGCCCGCATCCTTATAGGCCAGAAGCCTGGGGCAGCGCTGGCAGAGCGCCAGGTCCGTCGCCGACAGGGTCAGGACGTTTTCTCGTTCTCCAGAGCCCATCGTCTCACGCTGCCTGGACGAGGCTGCCGTCCCCGGCGGGATATAGGGTGAAGCGCCCCTTCTCCCGGTTGACGAAGGCCAGAAGCCCGGCGTAGGAAAGGGAAAACCCGCTGCGATGCAGGATCTCCAGCAGCAGTTCTGCCTTCATGATCTTCATGGGGGAGCCGTTCAGAGCAGAAAAAATCGCCTCTCCCAGTCCAGCCTCATCCACGGAGCTCAGGGATTCGCTCCGTAGGTCCTCCTCCTTGTCGTCAGGGTCGTCCCTCAGGAGGTCCTCCGGAAACCCCTCCCTCATGAACCGGATAAAGTCCGCCTTCTCCGCCGGACGGAGACCCGATCCGAGGTAGAGTGAGATGTCGCCGTTGTACAGCTTGTTCCGCAGCGCCGCAAGAGCGTACCATCCCACCCGTCTTTCCTCGTCCAGAAGGATCGCCTGCCCCTTCCGAGCCCTGAAGTCGGACAGCTTTCGACGTGCCGTCGGCCAGCGCTTCAGATCCGACATCTCCTCCAGGTCCGCCGCAAAACAACAGAAGCCGCCGGCGTTCTCCTCCAGAAAATTCAGTCCGCGGTCCAGAGCGGCCCCCACGGCCTTGACGTTTTTGGCCACGCTGACGATGAAACGGCACGCCTTTCGGACGCCCTCCCACTCGCAGTGCCCCAGGAGTGCGGTATATTTATCCTCCTTCGCCCGCTCGACTTCAAACGTCCCTCTCGACTCCAGCCACGTCTCGAGCGCCAGGATCAGCATATCCCGGTTCGGCGGCCACATGCCGCGCTCCGCCATCACCCTCTCCCGCTCCTCGTGATAGGCGTGCCCCAAAGCGTCGAGAACCTCCTGGGCATCACCCTCCGTACCGAAAGCCGTCTTCCCCGCCGGCGTTTCCGATCGAATCTCGGGAGAAACTTTTTGTGAGATCGCGCGACTCGCCAGATCGATGACCGTCCGGGGCGAGAGGTCCGTCCGCAGCACGCCCTTCAGGCGGTCCATGAGCCAGCGGTACATCTCCTCCGAGGTATCGCCGAAGAAGGCATCGACGCGGTTCCGGATCAGTTTTCGGGCCTGCTCCAGAGTGCAGTTCTGCATCGAGGAGAAATCTGTCCCGAAACGCTGGCGGACGGAGTCGTCGAGAAGGGGTACAAAGCGGTGGTTCCACGTGTCGGCCCTCAGGAAGGCCAGGGGCAGAACACCGTACATGTCGTTCACCAGCGTATGGATGACGCTACCCCAGGTGTTGACGAGCTCCTTCTTCTCCATGCAGTCCAGCTGGTCGAAGCAGACGACCATGGAGACCCTGCAATAGCGCAGCAGGTGTCCCAGGGACAACAGCAGTTCCCGGGCCTCGCTCTCGAGGGCTTCGGGACTCATCGCATCCCGGTCCTTCACGCCCAGCAGCTCCGGGTGCGTCTCGTCGCTCTCCCCCATCAGCCAGGAGGAGATGTCGTCGCGCAGATCCTCATCCCCGGCCTCGGCATAAAGGAGGACAGCGCGCAAGAAATCCTCGTCGATCCCCAACATCGCCCTTCTGAGGGCTTTGTAACGGGAGCTGCCCTCCCGGGGCTCGCGCCGCTCCTCCGCACACCGCTCACGGTAACACTCCAGCAGGTGGTCCGCAAGGAAATGGAGCTGCGTCCTCCCATCCCGCCGCCTTTGGTTCAGGTTGACGAAAACCTCCCGCAACAAGTGCCTCATGGCGCTCTCGGGGTCCAGAAAGGCCCGAACCGTGACGAACAGGGCAGCCTGATCCCTCTCCCGTATCGTCTTCAGCAGGCGCTTGAGCATATGGGTCTTTCCGCTGCCCGCCTCTCCCAGGACCAGTCCGGCCATCGGGCTTTCGGGAGCACGCCGTTTGTCGCGCATCATCTGGTCGATTCGGTCGAAAACGTCGCGGTTCAGGATATCCAGATCGGGGCTCGTGTTGTCCCACGGGTTCGGTGCGGCGGAGGAGGCAAAGGGGTTGCGTTCCAGCAGCTGACGACGAATGGCTTCCGATCTTTCCTGAGACGTCTGGGCTTCCGTCAGCCAGGTCATTTTTTAAGCGTCACCGTCCCTTTTCGAGAGCCGAATTCATCCACAAAGCAATCCTCAACCTCGCCCGGCGCCATCGCCGTCACGTCCCCGGAATGGAGCTGGACGGCCTCGTCGTCGCGCAGGGCGCGGAGCACACCGTCGAAGACCTCGCGCGGCCACATCAGGCGGCGGCGCAGATCGGGGATGCGGATAAAGACGCGCCCGCCGTCGAGTTCCCGAAAGGCCGAGAGAAACTCCTCCCTCCTCCGGTCCATCGAGTCCCCGTTCAAGCCCGGTCCCGCGCTTGCGGACATTGCCTCGGCCCCCGCCGAGGTCTCGGAGACGAAGAAACGCGCTTTGTAATCGTCCTTTAAGCTGGCATAAAGGCGTCCGTCCTTCATCAGCTCGTTGAGCAGGTTCAGGAATTCCGCCTTCTTGAAGGGAAGGGAAGAGGCCAGCCCCCCGGCCTGCTTGCCCGGGTTTTTCCTTATGAAGTCCACGATCAGCCCTCGGAGATCGCCCGCGGCCACGAGATAGGTGTAACGGCCGTTCTGACGAATCTCCAGTTTTTCATTCAGATGCGGCTCAAAAATATCCTTCAGGTCCAGGACCGTCAGCTTTCTGCCCTTCACCCCCAGCTGTCCGCGAAGCTGCGAGCTCATCTTATCCCTGACCGCATTCAAGGTCATGAACCTCTTCCCGTTTGCCCTCAAAATCCCCAAAAATTCCTCTGCAGCATCCAAAGCCCCGTTTGTCCCTTCCCTGCTCACGTCTTCCCCACCCATCCAATCCTGTCTGGTTTTGTCTGTCGTTAAACCTCGATTTTTACCGTTTCCATTATACACACGTATCCGGTCGAGACTGCCCTTCGTTGCCGCGGAGGCGCACCGGGACGGAGCACAAAAAACGGGACGGCGTCCTTCCCTTTTTCAAGGAGAGAAGAACGCCGTCCCGTTTCCCGCTTCATTTTCTCAATTTCAAGGCTTCATGTCCAAAGAAACGATAACCGGCATGCCCCGCCACACCTTCACGATCGCCTCGATGCGCCCTGCCCGGGCGGCGTCCTCCAGACGGCGCCCCGTATTCTCCCTGACGTAGAACCGTTCCAGGCCGGGACCGAAATCGAGCGTCACGGGATCGTAGGCGTATCGCACCGTCCCATGCAGGTAGCCTCCCTTGTCCGGCGGGAAAGCCCAAGCCCCGGCAGCTCGAAAGAGGCCCAGCTCATCCCGCTCCAGCGGCACGTACCAATCTTTCACGGCAACCACGCGATCCAGTTTTCTGGACCGATCCTCATTTTCTCTCCTCGCTTGGGCCGTCATGGGCTCCAGCGGATCAAGGCCTCCCGATTCTTTCGGGGTCGACACGGTCGAATCCACCGACTCCAGGATACGCTCCCCCCTCTCGGGGGAAAGGTCGAAAGAGGCCAGAGGAACCGACTCCACTGCGAAACGAAGCGTCACGTAATCGCCCCGGAAGACGTCCCGCGGATCCACCGGCACCGTGGCGAGGCGCACCTCCTCACCGAGCATCAGGACCAGCGCGGGCTTCACCGGAGCGGCCAGCAGCACGCACAGAGGCAGGAGAGCCGCAAGAAGATAGCGTCCGAATCCCTTCATGTTCTCTCTTCCTCCTCTCCCACCTCACGCCCTCTTCCCGCTCTGCGGCGCAGCCGTCCCATCAATGTCCCCAGACCGATCAGCAGCAGGCCCCCCACCGTGAAAAACGCGGCCTTGGGCATAAAATCGTAAAAGCGGTCGAAATAATAGCGCAGCACCAAAAGACAAAAGAAAAAGGTTGCCGCAGCATGCCCCTTGCTGGTCAGCCCGAGCATAAGAAGGCAGAAGATCAGGGCCGACATTACGGCAAATCCCGTTCCGGGCAAAGCGAATCCCATTTTGGAGAACAACGAACTGACGGCAGGAAACCATTCGAGCACGGGGGATTCGCTCCAGACATCGGGAATCGTCAGCAACAGGCCGCCGACGCCGGCCAGAAGAATCCCCCATCCCGCCATGTCGTCTTTTCGCTCTCCAAACGCACAGAGAACCATCAGAATTCCGACGCCGCTCAGCGCCGCCAGGCACAGGGCAAGGTCCTCAAAGTACATGGCGGCCGGAAAGGCGAAAAAGACAAGGGTGATCAAAATATTCATGCCGAACCCCAGGCGTCTGCGTTCCTCCAGGAACCGCCAGGCCAGCCACGAAGAAAGCGTGACCAAAAACCTCTGGGGAGGCCAGAGGAGAACCCAGAAAAATTCCCATGGGTAAAAGACGCTCACGCCGAAGGAACGGCGGAACAACCAATGCATCGGCACGTAATCCCCCCACAGAAAGACAAGCGCGATCACCTGAAGCAAAAGCACCTGGAGGGGGTCGCGAAAGAGCAGGGCGACCGGCAGCACTCCGGCAAACCACCAGGCCAGGGCCGTCGTCCAGTGCCCGCCCTGATGAAACATCTGGGCCATGAGAAAGATCCCCCCGCCATAGACGAAACTTCCCAGCAGGAGTAACGCGCGCGACGTTCGGGGCAATGCCGTCTCCATCCGCCAGGCCGCCAGGAGGGAGAGCAGGTAGCAGGCCAGGATCAGAGCGGCGCGAAACACGCGGGGGATGTCCAGCCAGTTCGCGGCCACGGCGCTCAGGAGGCCCAGCCCGACGAGCATTCCTCCCAGCCCCAACAGGATCTGCGAAAAATGCCCTCTTCGAGGAGCGTAAAGCCTCTCTATGGCCGAGGCCTGCTCCTCGTCGATGATCGCGGCGTCCCGCCAGAGGGCCAGTTCGCGCAAGAGAAAGTTCAACTCCTTCCTCTTGACGAAGCGCTCGGGGAGGATCCTCTCCATGAGTCAGCCGCCCTCAGCTCACCCGGCTGCCCAGCGGGATCTCCCCTGCGGGGACCACCAGGGTCAGGGCCTCGCTGTTGCCGTCCACCTTGACGCTGGCCGCCAGGATCATGCCGTTGCTCTCGATGCCGCAGAGCTTCGCCGGCTTCAGGTTCGTCACCAGGACGACGCGCCGTCCCTCCAGTTCCTCGGGCTTGAAGAACGCCTTGATGCCGGAGCAGACGGTGCGCTTCTCGTAACCCAGATCGACCTCCAGCTTATAGAGCTTCCTCGACTTCGGAATCTCCTCGACCTTAACGATCTGGGCCACGCGCATCTCCACGGCCCGGAACGCTTCGATGCCGATCTCGGGCTCGTGCTCCATCTCGCCCGGTGAGGCCGCCTCCGCCTTCCCGGCCTTCGGCAGCTCGCCCGCACGCACCTTTTTCCAGGCCTCCAGGTCGATGCGGGGAAAGAGCACCTCGGCCTTGCGCACCACCGCACCGGAGCCCTCCCCCCAGGCGAAGTCATCATAGACGCGCTCGAGCGGCGTCCCCTCCAGCCCCAGCTGATCCCAGATGCGCCGTGACGTCCCCGGCATGTAGGGAGCGACCAGAAGAGCCGAGAGACGAAGTGCCTCGTACAGGCTCGACAGCACGGAATCCAGCCTCTCCGAGGGGCCCTCCTTGGCCAGCTTCCAGGGCATGGTCTCGTCGATGTACTTGTTGGCGCGCCCGATAAGCGCCCAGATCGCCTTCAGCGCATCGTCGAAGGCGAAGCGCTCCATCGCTTCGTCCACGCGTCCCAAGGTCGTCTCGGCAAGCGCGCGGAGCTCGCGGTCCAACGGGTCGTCGAGCCCGGCAGCCGGGACCACGCCGTCCCGATAGCTGACGATCATCTGCAGCGTTCGGTTCAGCAGGTTGCCCAGGTCGTTCGCCAGATCGCTGTTGATGCGGCCCACAAGAGCCGCCTCGGAGAAGTCCCCGTCGTGGCCGAAGGGGACCTCACGGAGCAGGAAATAGCGAAAGGCGTCGGCGCCGTAGAGCTCCACCATCTTGAAGGGATCCACCACGTTGCCCTTGGACTTGCTCATCTTCTCGCCGTCGACCGTCCACCATCCGTGAGCGACGACCGAGACCGGAGGCTCGAGGCCCAAAGCCAGGAGCATGAGCGGCCAGACGACGCAGTGAAAACGGATGATGTCCTTGCCCACCACGTGCCGGACGGACGGCCAGTACTTCCGGAACATCGCGGGATCGTCCAGGTAGCCCGACGCCGTGGCGTAGTTGATCAGGGCATCGAACCAGACGTAGATCACGTGCTTTTCGTCGCCCGGGATCGGGATGCCCCATTTGAGGGTCGTCCGGGACACGGACTGGTCCCGTACCTCCCCCCGCAGGAAGCTCATGATCTCGTTGTAGCGGACCCTGGGCATCACCCCATTCAGATGCTTCTCGTAATGGGCGATCAACTGGGGCACGTACTTGGAGGCGCGGAAGAAATAGCTCTCCTCCTGCATCAGGGTCAGCGGCCTGCCGCAGTCCGGACAGGTATTGCCCTCTCCAGCGCTGGACTCGGGAACGTAGGTCTCGCAGGGGACGCAGTATTGCCCCTCGTAGGTCCCCTTGTAGATGTCCCCCTGGTCCATCAATTTTTTGAACATGGCCTGAACCACGCGGACGTGACGCGGCTCCGTCGTGCGGATGAAGTCGTCGTTGCCGATGTCCAGAACCTTCCAGAGCTCCTTGAAGTTGACGTGAATCTTGTCCACCAGCTCCTGGGGGGTCATCCCCTTTGCCTCCGCGGCGGTCTGGATCTTCTGGCCGTGCTCGTCCGTCCCGGTGAGAAAATGCACGTCGTACCCCTTCATCCGCTTGTAGCGGCTCATCACGTCGCAGGCGATCGTCGTGTAGGCGTGTCCGATGTGGGGGATGTCGTTGACGTAATAGATGGGGGTGGTGATGTAAAAATTTCTGCCGTCCATACAAAAAACCTCCATACTCCCGTGTTCGGGATGCAATTTCCTCAAGGAGCCTCGGGCGCCTTCCCTCTGGCGGGTTTGGGAGCGATCGTTTTGAGGTTGAAGCATTTCAAGGCCTCGTTGATGTCGGGCAAGCCGAATACCTGCCGCTCCATGCAATAAAGGACGATCATATCGTAAACTTCGTCCGGCAAAAACGCATACCCCGCCGAGGCGAGGAGCCGATCCGCCTCCTCCCGATCCAGCTCCAGGGCCAGGCCGAATGCGACAGCCGCCTCCTTGGTGGGACAATAACGCTCGTCGGTACGCAGCCCGTTCAAGTCGTCCAGGGTCCAGCCCACCCGGGAGGCGACATCGGCAAAAGCGGCCCCTTTTCTCTCCATCATCTCGAAGAGGGTCTCCATAAAAGAACGCCTGCGCCCCTCTTCCACCGCAATACCCGCCAGAATGTGGGGTACAGAGACCTCCTCTCCCTGTCCCCCATCCGCCAGATCGCACAGAGTCGTCAGGGAACGCTCCTCCAGAGCCTTGAGAGCCTCGGATACCCTTTCTGCCAGATCCAGAAGAAACTCCAAAGACAGCATTGATGTACCCCTCCACGACGTCGGCTTGGGCGTTATTTTATCACTTCCGTCAGCGCCTCCCCCTGAGTAGGGGGGAGGCGAAAAAGGCAAGACTCAACAGGGGCAGCAGGCCCAGGAGCAAGGTCGTGTTGTGGATGCCGACCCAGTCCGCAAACTTTCCCAGAGGATAGAGCGCCGCATTGGCCACTCCCCACGCAAGGCCCATGACCACAGAACTCGCGATGCTCCGGGCATGGGGCATCAGCGTCTGGGCCAAAACCACGGTCAGGGGCATGGTGGAGAAGACGCAGGAGACCCCGATGATGTACAGAACGGTCGAGATCAAGCCCGAACTGAGGGCGGCTGCGGTTAAGGACAACGACCCCAGCACCATCGATGCCCCCAGAATTGTCCCAAAGCTCACCCTCCGTGCGATGCGCTCCGCGGGAATCATGGCGAGCGTACCGCCCAGGGTGATGCAGAAGAGCACGGTCCCGATCGTCTCAAGGGAGCCCCCCTGGGCGGCCACCTTGAGGGGCAGAAAAAAACGTACCCCCTGGAAGACGATATCCCGAATGACGGAGACGCCCCAGACGGGCAAAAGCGTCCGGAACACACCACCGAAGCTCCTCCAGAACCCCGAGGCCCTACGGTCTGGCTGGGGAAGCGTCTCCCTGAGAAACGGCATGGAAACGTAGAGGAGCGGGGCGAGCAGGAACGGGGGAAGAAGGGTAACCCAAAGCCCGCCATAACCAAACTTCTGAACGGCAAAAACCGCCACTACAGGGCTGATTAGGGCTCCGGCCGTCCCGGAAATGTTGAAAAGCGTCATCGCGAACGTCAATTTTTCCGGCTTCGAGACGTAACCCACCCCCCCACTCCCCTGAGGATGGAACATCGCACTTCCCACCCCCCAGAGCCCGGCACAAAACAGGGCTCCGCCGTAGCTGCCGGCATTCGGAAGCATGACGGCCCCCGAGCCGCAGAGCAGAGGACCGACGATCATCAGGTAGGGACGTCTGATGCGGTCGCACAGGAAACCGATCATGGGCTGCCCGACGATATGGCAGAACCCCACGATGAGGCTCAGCGTGCCCGTCAAAGCATAATCCAGTCCCAAAGAGGCTTTGATATAGGGAACAAACGTAGGCAAAAACGCCGCATACATGTCGTTGACTCCGTGCGCCAGGGAGATCAGGACCACCTTTATCTCCGCCGAGAGCGCAAAAAAGCCCTTCCCCGAAGGAAGGGATATCTTCTCGCTCAAGCTGCTCCATCTCCGTTCCATCTAAAACATATCCCCCAACGGGCGGGATACCGGGTTGGGGGAAAACGATCAATCCTTCTTGATACATACAGCCTTCATCGGCAGCCTCACCACGATATTTTCGTCCGGATCGACGCAAGAGAGCCACCGGGCCACCGGCGCATCGGGCTCGTCCTCCGGCGGAACGATGACCCCGATGGGAAGCAGTCCACCCTCCCGAAGCTTTCCAAAGAGCTCTTTTATGCTCTTCCCCTCGAATTCCTTTGAGACATCGAGGGAGGCAAAACTATGCCCCTTGTCCGTTACGGAGAAGATATCCCGAATAAAAGAGGAGATTCCCTCGTATCGAGTACAAACCGACGTAATGTCCGCGATCAATTCGTCGGAATAGATGACGTCATCCACCCGGGCAAAACGGGCGTAGCGTTCGTTGTCCGGGTTGTGAAGCTCCATGACGCTGTACACCGAGGGATTGATCGACTCTACGGCCAGGCCGGTCAGAATCGTCCGCGAGTCATCGTTTCCAAACCTGGGATCGGACAGAATAATCGCGGCTGCGGCCGCATCGAGACCGCCGCGTAGCAGAGTTTCCTTCTCCGAAGGGTTTCCCGCTACGAAGAAAACCTCTGAGGCAAGATTCACGGGACGCTCTTCGGTCACGAGCGCAACCTGTTTTCCGGAGGCCAGGAGCTGCCGGACGATAAGGTCTCCGCGATTGTTCCACCCGCAGATCACAATGTGTCCCCGGTACTTGCAACAGCTCATCCCCATCATCTCCCTCAGCTTCCTGCTCATCAGATTCTGAACAATCTCCGAGAAGATGACCCCGAAGAGAGCCACTCCCACGATGGAGAGCAGAAATACAATCACGCGCCCCAAAATGGTCCTTGGAGCGGTGGCAAACTCCCCCTGACCGATCAGCGTAAAGAGAACGGTCCAGAGGGCGTCGGCGTAGGAGCCCGAAAATCCGCGCTCCTGCTGCCAGACAAACCAAGCCGATCCGAACAGAAGGATGAACAACAAAAACAGCGCGCCCAGAAGGCTGTGCCGAAACCTTTTCGAAAAAGCCCTTCCCCGGCGCGCACTCTTCACCAGCTTGACGAATCGGGAACTCATCGGCGGACGATTTTGCTTATTCTATGAGGGTCAGCTTAAGGCTTCGATCGAAGAAAAGCCTGGCCATCCTCTGTTTTCCCCTCACCAGCAGGTAGGAATAGGGCGAGTCCAGCGCCGTGGGCACATAGCGTTTGTTCAAAAGGAGGGAGTACCCCGCGTGATCCGCTATGGCGTAGATTCGGTCCAGGGTCAGTCCCACCTGAGCTGAGCTGATGATCGGAATCAGGGGGTCGCCGGAGGGCACGACGCGCCCTGGGGTGCTGGGACTCACCGCTGCGCCGTCGGGTTGGGGCTTGGATTCCTTGGGCGCCTCCCCACTGGGAAGGGTCCCGGCGGGGAACCCGGTAAACGTCGTCGCCTTTTTTTTGGGGGTGGCGATCGCTTTGAGATCCGATCCCCCTTCCGCTTTTTCCGCAGCCTTGTCCGCCGCGGCGCGCTTTGCCCGGGCCGCCGCCACTGCTCCCTGCTCAGCGCCGAAGGCACAAGTTCCCCACAAAAGCACGGACAAACTCAGAAACACAGCCGTCATCCTCGAAGCAGCCATTCAGAAACACCTCCAAACAGGTTGGAAAACATCTAAATAACCTTCAATCCAGAAAGTCCTTGAGTTTGCGGCTGGGTTGACGCAGCTTTCTCAAAGCCTTGGCTTCAATCTGGCGAATCCGTTCCCGGGTCACGTTGAACTTGCGTCCGACTTCCTCCAGGGTATACGAATGACCGTCCTCCAGGCCGAAACGATAGTGCAGCACCTCCCGCTCACGACTGGAAAGAGTCGCAAGCATCTCCTCGATCTGTTCGTGGAGCAGGTGCCCCGCAGCCGCCTCGTCCGGGCTCGGCAGGTCTCGATCTTCGATGAAGTCCCCCAACTGGCTGTCCTCCTCCTCTCCTATGGGGGTCTCCAGCGAGACCGGCAGCTGCGATATACGGCGAATCTCCTCCACGCGGGCGGGATCGATCTCCATCTCCGCCGCGATCTCCTCGTCCGTCGGCTCGCGTCCCAACTGCTGTACGAGCTGACGGGAGATACGCACCATCTTGTTGATGGTCTCAACCATGTGCACCGGAACGCGAATCGTTCGGGCCTGATCCGCTATGGCGCGGGTGATGGCCTGACGGATCCACCATGTGGCGTAGGTGCTGAACTTGAAGCCACGGCGGTAATCGAATTTTTCCACGGCGCGAATCAAACCGAGATTTCCCTCCTGAATCAGGTCCAGGAAGAGCATTCCACGGCCGATGTACTTCTTCGCGATGCTGACCACAAGGCGGAGGTTCGCATCGATCAGCTTCTGTTTCGCCTTGACGTCGCCCTCCTCCATCCTTTGAGCCAGGACGACCTCTTCCTCCGCGGTCAGGAGGGCGACCTTGCCGATCTCCCGCAGGTACATGCGTACAGGATCGGTCAGCGGAATGTCGTCCAGCTTGCCGAGGTCCCCATCCAGGGACGGAAGGAGCTCCTCACCGACCCCCACGGAGGTCTGGATCTTGCCTCGCCCCTCCTCCTCGACAACCTCGATGCCCAGCTCCTGCAGATTGCTCAGGATGTTGTCCAAGGTATCCGGGTCCCACACCTCGACCGGGATATGCCTCTCGATATCGCGATGCGTGACGAAACCACGCCCCTGTCCCTCGTGGACGAGGCTCCTCACCTTTCCCAGATACTCCGGTGAATCGCTCTTCGAGGCCTCGGTTTTGATATCGCGTTTATTCTGTTCCTGCACGGTATATAACCTCCATTTTGGCCTCACGCTCCCCAGGATACGCCCAGGAAGGGGGGAAAAGAAACTTCCGGCGAGGGGCCGACCATCTGACGCGTCTCGGCGAATTCCATCTCATAAAGCAATTTGCTGATCCGGAGCTGAAGCGGATCGTCCGTCTCGTAAGCCATACAAAAACGCCGATAACCGAACCTCTCCGCGAAAAAAGCAAGGTTTGCCTTGCATCGCCCGGGAGTGAGCAATTCCTCGAAGTTCGTCAGAAATTTCTCCTCGTCAAAAAAAATTTCCTCGCTCACCAGAACGATGACCTTCAAATTCTCCATCAGCATCCCCTTGTTCCAGAGGGAGCAGAAAGCGACTCCGGCAGACAGTTCTCCCGAGTCGCGAAGTCCGGCGGAGATCAATCGCTCCATACGCGAGGAGTACCCAAGGATCATCATAAACCCCAGACTGAGGCCCCTCTGTGGCTCGACTCTGTAGAAATTGTCGCGCATGAGGCTTCCGATGCAACCGGTCTGAGGCGAGGACATAAAGAAAAATTCACTCTCCCGTTCGAGGCAGGAGGCCGCAATTCTCCTCAGCTGCGGGCTGTAGAGACGGTTGATTGAGATCGGTTGATAATCCACCCCGAAGGGAAACCAGGACGCGATCTCGAGGTCCAAGTCCGAATTCCAATAAGGCAGCAAAGCGTCCCCCTCGTTCCGCCAACCAGAAATGGAAAACCTGGGGCCCCGATCATCACGCGCACCGAAACCGAAAGACGTTGCGGCAAACGTTGCGCGGCCTCGAGGCACCCGCAAAACAGATCGAAGCCCCCCGCGTCCTCCACGGGGGCAAGCCCCAACGGTCAGTTCAGTGGACTGCGACGGTCTTGTCCTCCTGCTTTTCCCGAATGATCTGAACCACGTACTCCACCAACTGAGCGATCTCCGGTTTCGTGATCTGATAACGTGCCCCCACGCTGGCGGCCTTGACCTTGATGTCCTCCGCCATAATGGACGAGAACACGATTATGGGAAGATCCTTCGTCGCAGGGTTCTCCTTCAGGCGGCGCGTCAGGGCGAGCCCATCCAACCGAGGCATCTCCACATCCGTGATCAGGATGTCGAAATCTGCTCCGTCCTGCATGATCGCCTCATAGGCCTCCTTGCCGTCCGCGCAAAGCAGAAGGTTCGAAAAACCGCCCGACGCCAGGGCATCCTTGATCTGCTTACGGATCAAAGGCGAGTCCTCGGCCACGATGATCCGATAATCCGTCGGGTTGCCGATCCCCTCCATCAAGGCCGTTGCCCGAGAGGGGTCCCACTTGTTCTGCATCGAAAGCTGAGGGCTGATCGTCTGAACGATCGCCTCGTAGTCCAGCAAGAGGACATTACGGCTGTCGCGCTTGATGACGTAGAGAATCCACTCCCCGAGATACTTTCCGGTGAGGCTCGAGTCCAAGTCTTCGGAATTGATGCGGTAAATGCGTTCCACGGCATCGACGACAAACCCCAGCTTGACCTCGTTGAACTCGGCGACGATCACCTTGCTCTGCTCGAGGTCGACGGAAGGTTCAATTCCCAGAAAAACGCGCAGGTCGACCATGGGGAGCACCTCGCCCCGAACGGAGGTGATGCCGATCAAGGCCCTTGGCGAATCGGGAATGACCCGACACCCCGGCCACCGAAGAATCTCCCGCGTCTTATCGACGTTTATGGCAAAGGACTGGTCCCCCAGAAAAAAGACCACGACCTGCCATTCGTTCGTGCCAACCTCCGTGATAACCTTCTTGACTTCCTGCATTCGTATACCCTCGTTTCCTGAGCGACGAAACCCCGACAGAGCTCTGCACACCGTCGGATCCTCGCCTCTGCATACCTCGGTACAGTCGTGACTTAATATACCACCATTTCGTCCGAAGCGGCAACCCGATGTCCGCAAAAAGCAAAAACGTACGGGTCACAAAGAGGCGGTTCTTTTTTCCTTTCTCGACTGGACGAGCCAGATCAAAGCGAGGACGAGTATCCCCGCCAGGTCGGATTTCCATCCGGGGATCATCAACCCCAACGCCCCTCCCAGGGCGAGGATGCGCAGGAGCAGAAAGATTGGAGCCTTGAAAAATCCTATCGTGGACATGCCCAACAGGAAGACGCCGATCAGAGCGGTGAGCACGGCCAGGAAAAAGGAGAACGGCTCGAAATTGACCAGGACGAGCATGGGGTTGAACACGTAGATATAGGGGACAAGGAAACCGGCCAGAGCCAGTTTCGTCGCCGTCGTCCCCGTCCGGATGGCGTCGGCCCGGGCGATGCCTGCCCCGGCATAGGCCGCCAGGGCGACGGGCGGGGTGAGGTCCGCCGCAATGCCGAAGTAAAGCACGAACATGTACGCCGCCATCTCCGGAATCCCCAACTTGATGAGGGCCGGGGCCGCCATCGTACTCGTCACGATGAAGTTGGCCGTGGTGGGCAAGCCCATGCCCAAGAAGATGGAAGCAACCATCGTGAAGACCAGGGTCAGGAACAGGCTGCCTCCCGCCAGGGTGACGATGGCGAGAGCCAGCTTCAGCCCAAGTCCCGTGAGGGTCGCCGTTCCGATGATCAGCCCGACCGTCGCGCAGGCACAGGCCACTCCCAGCGCGCTGCGCGCCCCGTTTTCCAGCCCCGTCCAGAGCTTGGCAGGGGTCAGCCAGGTATCGCGTCTGAAATAGGAGGTGACGACCGTCAGGACAATCCCCCGAAACGCCGCCTGGAGAGGCGTGTATCCGGCGACGAGGAAGTAGATGATGCCCGCCAGGGGAATCAAAAGATGCCCGCGCTCCAGCAACAGCGTCTTCAAACGCGGCAGCCGTTCCCGCGGCAGCCCCTTGAGCCCCAGGCGCGTGGCCTCGTAATGGACCTGCACGATGACCGCGATGTAATAGAGAAGCGCGGGCACGACCGCCGCCAGCGCCACCTCGACGTAGGAGACCCCCATGGTTTGGGCCATGATGAAGGCCGCCGCCCCCATGACCGGCGGCATGATCTGCCCTCCGGTCGACGCCACGGCCTCGACCGCACCCGCAAAATGCGGCTCGTATCCGACACTTTTCATCAAGGGGATGGTGAACATCCCGGTGGTGCAGACGTTGGCCACGGAGGACCCGGAGATCGTCCCCATGATCCCGGAGCTGACCACCGCCACCTTCGCCGGTCCCCCGGCCGACCACCCGGCCAGCGCCATGGAGAGGTCGATGATGTATTTGCCGAGCCCCGTCTGCTCCACGATGGAGCCGAAGAGGATGAACATGAAGACGAACGTCGCGGAGACGGCGAGCGGGGTGCCGAAGATTCCCTCGGTCCCCAGGTACATGTGATTGATGATGCGATAGAAGTTATAACCGCGGTGCTGGAACAGAGACGGAGCGTACCGGCCAAAGTAGCAGTAAACGAGGAAAAAGAGCACGATGATGGGCAGGACCGGGTTCGAGACCCTTCGAGTCGCCTCCAGGACCACGATGATCCCCAGAAAACCGACGGCCAGATCGAGGTTGTTCGGCATCCCGGCCCGGGCGAGCATGGGGCCGTAAAACTGCGCGACCATGTAGAGGGTCACGAACGCGCCCAGCGCCGCCCAGAGATAATCGTACCAGGGAATACGGTCCCTTGGGCTCTTCGAAGTCGCAGGATACAGCAGGAAGACCAGGATCAGGACGAAACAGAGATGGACAGGGCGCTGCCACATCTCCTTGAGCAGGCCAAAAGCCGACGTGTAGAGATGAAAGAGGGACATCAGCACCGCGATGGCGGAGATCATCCTTCCCGTCCAGTCCGAAGGGGAGCGGAAGCGGGATTCGCTGTCGTACCTCCTCTTGATCTCCTCCACATCAATGTCGTCCGGAGCGTTGGTCACTACCTGATCGGTCACACACATCTCCCCCTATCCCCAAAGATTCAAAATGTCGCTATATGCTCAGTCCCCCGTCAGCGAACGCTGAACGTCAGGCGACGCCCCGGATGGAGTCCGAAAAGAGGCAGTACCCTCCCGGATGGCAGGGTCAGAATGTTCCGGCCCACATGCTCGTCGCCAACCCTCAAGTGAAAGGAACGGAACGCCCGCCCCCCCCCGATATAACGATACCAGGGCGGGAAGTGGACGAAACGCCCTCTCGGCGGCGCCTCGGTCGGCAGACCGGCGTTGGTGGACTGGGTGCGCTCCTCCCAAAGCCAGATCCTCCGTTTGTCCGCCTGATAGATGTCCACGACGGGACAGAGCTGGACGGAGTGGATGTACTCCGTCCTGAAGGTATCGCCAAGATAAAGAGGAAAGGAGAGGAGTTTTTTGCCGTTTTCGTCGTGCACAAAAACTCGGGGCGCCAATGCGGAAAGGCTGAGAACGATTGCCCCGCCCCAGAGGAGGGGAACCCAGAGCAGCGCCCATCTCGTTTTCACGGCAGCTTTTCCAGGACGCGCATCCAGTTTTCCCCCAGCAATTTGTTCGCGGCCGAGGGGGAGAACTCTCTACGCACCGCCTCGATAAAGGGCGCCACGTGCCTGTAGGAGGGAAACACGCTCTTGATGCGCGCCTCCTCCGGGAGGGCGAACTCGCAGAGGTCGAGCCCAAGGCCCACGTGGTCCTCCCCCGCGACCTCGAGAATGTGCCGGGCGTGATCGAGCAGGCCCGCGTAACGCGGCCGCCCCTCCGGAAGAGGGGGAAGCTTCGGGGCCACAGCCTCTGGGGCTCCCGGTCTGTCGTCCTCGCCCGGGTAGACGAAATGCATCATGTTGTTGAGCCCCATGACCCCGCCGCGTGCGGCCAGCGCCGCGATCTGGGCGTCCGTGAGGTTGCGGGCGACGCCGCAGAGGGCGCGGCAATTGGAGTGCGAGGCGATCACGGGCCCCTTGAAAAATCTGAACACATCCTCAAGGCCGACGTCGTTCAGGTGGCTGACGTCGAGGATCATCCCCAAGCGCTCGATCTCCTTCAGCAGAGTCACGCCGAAGGGCGTCAGCCCCCCGACGACCCCTTCCTCCAAAGGCCTGAAATGGCAGCCGTCGGCAGCGGCGTTGCGCCGGCTCCATACCAGCCCGACGAGACGCACGCCGAGCTCGTAAAAGACGGAGAGCAGCTGAGGTTCGTAGCCCAGCGGATCAACCCCCTCAAAGGAGAGAAAAAGGGCAAGCCGTCCCTCATGAACGGCACGTCTTGCCTCACCGGCCGTACGGCAAAGGGCAAACAACCCCGGAGACTCCCGCATCTCCGTGTGCAGGTAGGCAATCTGGGTCAAAGCGACGCGCAGCGCCATTTCCGGAACGTAGTCGTTCGACACGAAGAGAGAGCAGATCAGCACGTTGACCCCGGCAGCGCGAAGGTCATCCAGATAGAAACGCTCTATGACGCGCGTCTCTCCCTTTCTGCGAAGGCGAAACACGTCCATCAGAAGATCGTAATGGGCATCGACGATGATGGAGGACACGAAAGATCACACCTTTGCAAACTTGATCGTTCAAAGCCTATCAAACAATTGAAAACACTTGAAAAGTATACGGCATTGAAGGGAAAACGCAAAGAATATTTTTGCGGACGGCCTCTCGGGGACCGCTGACGGACGAGGGGGGCGGATGCCCCCCTCGTCCGTCAGCCAACGTCTATTCCCGCCCTTTCACAATATCGGTGAAATCCGACCAATCCTCCACTTTAAAGGCCCGGATGTCGCGAACGGAATTTCTGAACCATTCAATCCTAGAGAGAGCGTTGATCGCCTTGTACACAGCGGTAAGGTTGTTTCCCCCCTCTTCAGAGAGGTAGATACTCCCCTGCGTCCAGTCAAATCCCACTTTTTTGAGTTCTTTGTTGATCTCCTGATAGGCGCCGTTGTAAGGCTCCCCATAATGCTTCTTGAGCTCCGCAACCTCCAGGTCAAACGCAATCGCGTACACAGCCGTGCCTCCTTTCCGCATAAGGCTATTCCCAACGCCATTCTATCACGAAAAGCCCCAAGAGAGGCAAAGGCCTTCTCCAACGCTTCAAAGCCGCTTTCAGTTCAGTTAATTATCCTCTGATAAGGCTCAGTACGGTCTGGGGCAGCTGGTTCGCCTGGGCGAGCATCGCCGTACCCGACTGAGACAGGATCTGCAGCTTCGTGAAGTTCAGCATCTCCAGGCTCATGTCCGCATCCCGGATGCGGCTCTCGGCCGCAGAGAGGTTCGTTCCCGTCGTCGTCAGGTTCGTCACGGTATGCTCCAGGGAGTTCTGGAACGCACCGATCTTCGCGCGCTGCGTCGAGACCTTGTTGATCGCGTTGTCCAGGATCGAGATCGCACGAGAGGCGGACTCGCGGTCCGTCACGATCACGCGCGTCACCCCAAGGGCGTCCGAGGACATGTTGCCGATGTCGATCGCCACGTCCTCGCCCTCGTTCGCCCCCACCTGGAAAATGGTGCTGTTGTCCACAAGGTGCAGGATCGTCTCGTAGGGCGTCGATATCTTTTTGAGCTCGAAGTTCCGAAGGTTCTCGTTCCACGCGACCTCGATGTTGGCCATCGGATCGAACTCCACGTCCACGTTCGGGTGGATCACACCGATCAGCTGATTGCCCGACACCGTCACGCTGTTGACCACCGTCGCCCCGTTGTGCGCGTCGTAGATGGACGCGGTGAACGCGTTCTCCTTCGACTCCTGAACCACGTTCAGCGACAGCGCCTTGATCAGGTCCTCGTCCCCGGAGAAGGAGAGCCGCCCTGCGTTGCCCGCCACCATGGAGCGGATGATGAAGGTGCCCGGAACCGTCTCCAGGCCGTAGGCCTGCCTCGTCTCCTCCTCGACGAAGGTCACGAAGCTGTTGGCGTGGCTGACGGCGAAGCGCGCCTGTCCCAAGCCGTTGGCGATGGCGTCGTTCAGCTTGCTCCGCAGCTCCGACAGCGTGTCCGTGGCGTAGAGCGTGATGGACGTGTTCTTGCCGTCGCCCTGCGCAATGTTGATGGTCTGGGGATCGGTCAGCAGGAAACGCCCCTGGCTGTCCCAGAACTTGTCCAGGTCGCGCAGGTGCACGTCCTTCTTCGCCACCTGACCGACATACGCGGCCTCGAAGGTCGCCAGCGTCTTGTCCGCCGTCATCTCCGTGGCGTTGGTGTTCAGGACGATGTCGCCCTCATAGACCGTGCCGTTCTTGCTGTTCAGGTAGAAGTTCCGGAAGTGCAGCTCCTTGCTGGTGACCTTCTTGGTGTCCAGGCCGAACTTCAGGTTCTCGTCCGTGACCGCCGCCCCCCACTTGAAGGGCCAGCTCTGGGTCTGCGTTCCGGCGATCTCCACCGTGACGCCGGCAGCCGCATTGACCGGGGCCGTGCTCGCCTTCTTATTGACGTTGTGGACGAACTTGTTGCCGATGCTGAAGATACTCGTCATGCCCTCCTTGAGGGTCATCTTGAAGGCCCCGGCAGTCCCCAGTCCCAGGCTGACGCTGAGGTCCACCTCCCCCCCCTCGGTGAGGACGATGTTGTCGTTCACCTTGTTGAGCACGGTGCCGTCCGGCATCAGGATGTTGGCCGTGGCCTTCAGCGTCACGCTCTTCGCCTCGGCGTTGACCGACACCACCTCGTACAGGATGCTGGCGTTGTTCTCGAGCTGGGCATCCGTCACGACGCTGGTGAGCAGATCGGAGAAGGTAAGAGGCGTCTCGGTGGAATTCTGCACTGGAAAGACCGTCCCCACAGCAGTAGCGAGATCAACATCCGCTATCGCGATAGCCCCCTTAGTGGAGATGAGGGTAATCTTACCTCCCGCTTCTTGAACGGCAAGATCTGCAATATCGGCCGCCCTGATCGCATTGGCAATCTCCGCCGCCGAAGGATTTACCGCAGCCGCAGCAGGTACAGTGACCTCGACGGCCGCCCCTCCCGCCACGGAAATCGAGAATTTCTTCCCGATATCGGCTGCCAACGCACCGGTTGTGACTTCCAACTTATGATACTTCTCCGGAAAGCCGTACGTGCCCGTCAGCGCGACCCCGGAGTTGGCCTCCGTCGCAAGCGTCTTCATGGTGTACGTTCCCGCCGGGACGTTGTCCACCCGCAGCGCGGCAACTCCCGCAGGCTCGTTCAGGCTGACGTCCATCACGACGTTCTTGTGTTTGATCTTGAAGATGTCCGTCTTCATCGCCTCGGCCTGACCGGGCTTCGCGTTGATCTGGATCTTGTAGTTCCCCTCGAACGCAGCCTTCTGCCCGAACCGGTCGATCTTGCGCAGCGATCCCCGGATATACGCCTTCGTCGCAAGGTCGTTGGAGGACCAGATGCCCGCGGCGCTCCCGTCCAGCAAACGCTTCTTGTTGAACTGCGTGGACGTCGAAATCCGGCTGATCTCGTCCTTCAGCTGGTCGACCTCCAGCTGGATGTACTGGCGGTCCTGCTGCGTCAGCGTGTCGTTGGCCGCCTGCACCGAGAGCTCCCGCATCCGCTGCAGGATGCTGTGCACCTCCGACAGGGCCCCCTCCGCCGTCTGGAGCATCGAGATGCCGTCCTGCGCGTTCCGCACCGCCATGTTCAGGCCGTTGATCTGCGAGCGCATCTTCTCGCTGATGGCCAGGCCCGCCGCGTCGTCCGCCGCGGAGTTGATCCGAAGCCCCGTGGAAAGCGTCCGGATGGACTTCTGGAGCGCGTTGTTGGTGGAGCTCAGGGCGTTGTAGGCGTAAAGTGCCGGTATGTTGTGGTAAATCCTCATATCAACTTAACCTCCTGCGTCCGAGGCATCCTGCCTCGTCTCACAAAACAAATCCCAGACCTTCCTGGTCTCCCACAGGGCGCCAAAAACAACACACGTTCAACCTTGCTTTTCGGGCATTCCACCTTTCCTTCTTTTTCAATCTCGTTCCCAAAATCCGTCGCCTTTATTTTTCGCCCTTCGGCCTCGAGGGCCGCACGGTGCGTATCTTGGAGAGCCTTGAGAAGGTCGATATCGGCAGCTGCGGCGTTTCGGAAGCGCCCCTGGGCGCCTCTCTCGCCGCCTTGGCCGCGGCCCTGTTCTCCTCGACGATCACATCCCAAAGCTCCTTACGCCAGATCTGCGTCCTCTGCGGCGCGTTGATGCCCAACCGCACCACGTCGCCGCGAACGTCGATGACCGTGACCTCGATATCCGTCCCGATCTGTATGGACTCGTTGATGCGTCGGCTGAGGACCAGCATCAGCTCGTCTCTCCCTGCAGAATCGCCCCCCGCTTCATCGTCTCTCGGACGTCCTCCGGAAAAACGACGTGTCGGATGGGATACTCCTCGTTCAGGGCGATCACCTGTACCGCCCTTCGGGTCTTGAGGTTCAGAAGGATCGGGGCCCTCAAATTCGCCGTCATGTTCCAGGGCGCCCCCTCGGGGATGGACACCACGATCAGCAAAGCCAGGTCCGAGGGGTCCAAAGACCCGACCAACTCCAGCTCGTCCTCGGGAATGCGCGCATTGTAGTCCGGCATCACGGCGTCCGGGGTCGTCACGGGCAGAGCCAGAGCCCCGTCCTCGATGTTCTGCAGCCACTTGACGGCATTGTCCTCCTCCCCCACCAAGACCCAGCTCCGGTTGTTCTCGAACGCGGGGATGCCGCGCGGGAAGGAGAGGACATCGTCCTGCGTGTAGACGATCTCTCCAAAACGTTCGCTCAAGAAGGTTTCTGCCATTTCGTCCTCTATTCTTCGGCCCGCCGCCCTTGCCGGCACAACCGAAAATAATGATCTCGAATGATCTCGCCCTTATCTCAAAAAGTCCAGCAACGTCGGCTGGACGAGCTGCGAGACGACCGCCAGGCTGGCCTCATGCATGAACTTCGCCATCATCAGCTCCGTCGGGACCCGCTCCGGATCGATCATCACCAGCTCCTGGTAGGCCTCCGTCATCACCGCATCGTCGGCGACCAGGCGTTCCTTGTTGCTCTCATAGCGGTTCTGCAGGGCCCCGTTGGTGGAAAGGACCTTCAGGACGTTGTCGATGAAGCGATCGATGCGCGGCAACATGGTCTCCGAGATCGCCGTACGGTTCTCGGATTTCACGGCGGCGACCACATCGTCCAACACTCCGAAGATATCCTGTTTTCTCTGGTTGGCCCCGCTTCGTACCGTCGCGTTCTGCGTGTGGATGCCCGGCGCCTTTCGTGCGGCGTTCTCGAGATCGTACCCGCCCCGATACGCAGTGGACGCAGCCCCCCCCCCAAGGAAGTCGGCCGTTATGTCGGAACCGAACGTCCCGTCCGCCTTCAGCTGCGAGGCCTTGACGGTTATCGAGTACCCCCGAGGGGACCACAGGACGAGGCGCCCGTCCTTGTTCAGCTCGGCCCGGACGTCGTAGTCCTGCATTCGGGCGTTGATCGTGGCCACCAAGTCGGCCGGGTTCATCCTGCCATTCCCGTCAACGTCACGCATCGCCGTCAGATCGATGGTGTGGGTGTAGCCCGCCACCGAGATGTCGAAGGTCCGGGCCGGAGACTGGCCCACCTCCCAGCTCGCGGCGCTCACGTCCACGTCGCCCTGAATCCCTGTGCCGAGCAGAAGTTTTTTTGCCGCCACATCGCCTTTGACGTCCAGTACATTGACGGCCGCTCCGTCCCGGGTCGCGATGGAGATGATGGGAAAATTCCCCGCCTGTCCGTTTCTGTCCCCCATCTCGGCGTCGAAGTAGTTGACATAGAGCCACTCCCCGGCCTGAGAACGCAGCCGGTCCATGACGCTCTTGACCGTGTCGTCGGCGGTGACGTCGATCTCCACCCTGCGTCCCAGGGATTCGAAGCGAATCGTACCCGCACGGCCGATTTTCTCGCCATCCTTGAGGCCTGCGACGGCGCCGCCGGCATCCTTCGCTCCCATATTGCTCGTCACGCCGGTGTGGATGCCCATCTGGGCGGCGATACCTCCGGAGTAGTCCGTCCACCTCGGGTCGGAGACGGGGAGGTCCACGACCGAGAAAGAAACCCCCGTGACGGCGTAAAGGGACGCGGAATCCGGGAGCTCCTTGCCGTTCTCGTCCACGGGGACGGCGACCTTCATCAGCTCCTCGCCCGCCTGCTCGTTGACCTGCCTCGCGATCTCACGCATCACCTTGACCCGATCGACCAGGCCCGTCGCGGGATCGGTCACGTCCTTGCGCGAGAGTCGGATATCGTACTCCTTGCCGCAGGTCATCTGGACCCGCATCCGAACGCCCAGGTCGTCGTCGAGACAGGGCGCCGTCGGGAACCGTATATTTTTGACCCCCATGCCGGGGTCCGTACGCACCGCCGTCGAAAGCCCCATCTCCTCGGCATAGCGCTGGTCGTTCATGTCCAGAAAGAGGACGGGGGCTCCCCCGGGAGCACGGATGACCAGGCGGCTGGTCTCCCGTTCCTCGTTATGGCTGGTCCCGAGGCCCTTTTCATGATCGTCCGCGCTGTAAGCGCCGGGGCCGCGGAAGACGTCCACCGTCACCTCAAGCCAGCCCGATCCTGCGTTCTTCAAGCGATCGGCCAGCTCGGACATGGTGTACTCGCCGGGATTCAATTTGATGTCCGCGACGCGCGCCCCGCTCATCACCCGCCAGTGCAAGGGCTTCCCGGCGGGGACGACCAGCTTTCGGTCCGGCCCGAACTCCACGCTCTTCATACCCGTCTCCATCCCCAGGACGTCGAAAACATCCATGTGACTGTGGTCGACGGGACGGGTCCGCTCCTTGGAGGCCACGACTCCCGTCTCACGTCCGGTCTCGGGATCCGAGGAGAAGGTGTAATCGAAAAGCGCCATTCCCATCCCCTCGCCCTTCAGGGTAAAGGAAGGATAGTGCGGCTTCTCCGCCGCCGCATTCACGGACAGGGGATCCTTCGGCAGGGGGCCGACACGTCGCGCCACGACGACCAGCTGGTCCCGGTCCGCCGAGGTCCGAGCGTAAACGCCCTCGATGGCGTTGATCTTCTCCGCTATCCTCGTCAGGTCGTCGCCGGCATTGGCATAAATCTTGAGGGGCTGTTTCCCGTCCAGCTGGACCGTCACGGAGCTCGTGGAGCTCCCGACCGGCCCCGCATAGCCCAGAAGCTGCCGGACACCGCCAGCGGCTCCGTGATCGGACACCGTAAGCGATCCCCTGGAGGACTGGAGCACCAGTCGGCCCGCGACGAGGGAGGCAACGGGGAGGTCCCCGGCATCCCTGGGGACGGCCGTATTGATCGCGTCCACCAAGTCGGTGATGGATTTTTTATCGGCGAAGCCGAAATCGTAATCGGCACCGTTCAGCGTGATGCGGATCCCCTTGCCCAGGGCATCGTCGCGCCAGCCCAGGGTGTTGACCGTTCCCATCATCCCGTGATATTTGCTTTTTTCACTCGCATGGACGCCGCCGAAGAGTTGTTCGGCAGCGGTACCGTCCACGCGGATAGCACTGCCGTTCGCGGAGGTCAGCACCAGCTTGTCGTTCTGGATGCCGGCCTTCACCCCGGCGGGGAGGACCCCGGCACCGTTCAGTTCCGCCACGAGCGCATCGAGATCTCCTGGGGCCGCCGCAAAGGTATGATTCTTCGCCACTCCGTCCGTCACAACGGTCAGCGTCTTGCCCGCGAGGTCCTTCAGATCTGCGGGCGCTCCCCCGACCAGCATGGCGTGGTTCCAGTCCGGCACGACGACCTTGAGGTCGCCGCCGGCCGTCGTGCCCGTTTTGGGAAACGCGATCCCCGCGATGGACTGAGCCATCGGCAGGTAGTCCGTATCCGGCCAGCCGGTGATTCCGACGGGCTCCCCCGTATTGCTCCTGATCAGCATACGCTGCGTCCCCGAGGAGTGGTCCTTCTCCACCACGGCCGTGACCAGCATGTCCGCGCCCTGCTCCTTCAGCGCGCGGTTCACCAGCGCCGCCAGGTCGTCCAGGGAGATGCCCGACAGCTCGCCGGGATCACGGAACCGGTTGTAGTCCGTGGGTTTGGTCCTGCCCGTCGCCACCTCGTCGATCCATTGTTCCGGGATAAACACGGCAAGGGTACGGTTCCCCACCGTGATCTGAACCTTCTCCTCCCGCCCCGTCCACTTCCAGTCGAGCGGAACCTCGTGGCTGCAAATGAAGTGGGACCTCTCCCCTTTAGGCATCACCTCGCTGCCCGTGAAGGAGACGTCGGCCAGCAGCCCCTCCTCGATCTCGTACTTGATGCGCTCGTCCGACCCCTGATATTTGATGCGCCCGTCGGGGCCGACCACGAAAGGCTTCGTCCCCGTGTCCGTTCCCCCGAAAAGATACTTGCCCGCGACCTTGGTGTTCAGCGCGTCGAGGATCTCCCGCTTCTTCGCCTCGATCTGATCCGCAATCTTAGTCAAGTCGTCCCGTCCAAGGGCGCCGTCCCCCGCCTGGATCACGAGGGTGCGTATCTTCTGTGCGGCGTTCAGCACCTTGTCGAGAGCCGCCTCCGAATGCTTGAGCATCGTCAGAGCGTTGTCGTGGGTCCCACGGTACGCCTCGTTGGCCCTCAAAGAGGACTCGAGGGAAAGGGAGCGCGCGATGGCCGAAGGATTGTCCGACAACCTCGCATATTTGCGCATCGTCGACATCTGACGCTGCAGATCCAGCAACCTCCTGGAGTTCTCTTGCAGGGAATTCATCAATGTGCCATACATCATCGAGGTCGTGACGCGATTGTGCATTGGCTTACCTCCGCTCGGCAGAGACTGCGCTCTGCCGCTCATCCTCCTGAATTTTTACGAGGGGCTCCGCCCCTTGTCCGTTTTCACTCGTCGCCCAGCGGGCGTTCGGCGGGTTGTCGGCTGCGGCCGTCGGGTCCAGGGGCTTTGCCCCTGGCTACCGGCCCACCAATCCGAAGCCGTTGATGATTCGGTCCAGCATCTCGTCCACCGTAGTCGCGTAACGCGCCATGGCGCCGAACGCCTTGTTGAGCATCATCATGTCCATAAGCTCCTCGTCCATGTTGACGCCCATGACGGATTGCCGCTGTTCGTCGATCTGCGTCGCCATATTCTGCTGTGCCTTGTGCATCAGCTCGGCGTGCCCCGCCTCGGAGCCGATCCTGGACAAAAAGGCATCATAGTACCCGCCGAGGGTCGTGCTGCCCCCCTCGAGCAGCCGGGCACTCTTCAGCCCGGACATCCGAGCGGCGTTCTTGCCGTTGCCGGGGCCGCCGCTCTTTCCGTAGACGGCCCTACCCGCCGCGTCCAGCTTGCCCATCGCCGCGCCGATCAGGCTGTTTGCCGCATCGACCGCGTCGTTGACCGCAAGTCCGGAGGCGGCTCCCGCCTTGAAACGCAATGGCTTGAAGAACGCCACCCCCGTCGTCTCCTGATTCTCTCCGATGCCGTACCCGGAGTATTGATAGGCGTTGAGGTGCTTGGCCAGCTCCCAGGCCAAGCCGTCGAGAGCCCCGACAAGACCGGGAATCACTCCGTCGCGAGCCTCCTCCAGCCCCTTGATCGAGCCTCCCTTGACGTGATGCCGGACGGTGATGGCGGTGCTTCCCACTCCCTTGAGGTTGAACCACATCCCCTCTCTGACGGTGGAGAGCGTCTTGGCCCGATAGTCGGCGTCGTTGCCGAGCGCGGGCACCCGACGCGCCTTTTCGAACTTGTTGTCCGAGGAGAGATAACGCACCCCGTCGAACGTAAAGGAAGCGTCCTCGGCCACCTGGGAAAAGGCCGTGACCTCGCGATAGATCGGCTCGTTCGCAGCCGTTTTCCCGATCTCTTCAAGTCTCACCAGCCCAAGCCGGCGAAGCGTCTGCAGGTTGCCGTCCTCCCCGCCCAGCAGGGTGATGCGCTGGGCCTCGCCCGGTACGTCGGAGGCAAAGGTCAGATACCAGGATTGGTCCGTATCCTGTTTCAAAGAGGCGTGTACCCATTGCTCCGGGGCCGTCAGCCCGAACTCCGCCTGATACTTCTCGTTGATCTTGTTGCGGATGACCTCGAGGGAATCCCCCTCCTCGACATCGATCGCAATAGTGGGACTGGGGTTGGCCATTCCCAGCCGAGCGGCCAGGTTCCCCTGAACATCCGTGATGGAGATCAGCCAATTATTCTTGGACTCGACGGCAAATTGCGTATCGCCGTGCGCAGGGGGCTGCGCGCCGCCGGAATGGATGGTAAAGGCGTTGGTCCCGCTCTGGGGCAGCACGCTTCTGAGGAACCCCGTCAGATCGTCCACCGTCAGCCTGTCACCCGTCCCCAATGCAGGATAGGGGGACGGAAGAGGAGCGTTCGAGGCACCGCCAACAGCAAAGATGTCGCTGGTCAGCTCCCATTTCTTATTCGCGTCGTTCCAGCTTACGGTCACATCGTACTGGCCGTCGTGCGCCCCTATGCGGAGGGTGTGGGACTCTCCCGCCTTGCCCCGACCAAGGATATCGCCCTTGGCAAGGTCCGGGGACCCCGTATTGTTGAAGATGCTGGACGATACCCGCGTCCCCTGCGTGCCCACCTGGATGCGGAAGGAGCCCTTGATCCCCAGGGCCTGCCGAGGGGACATCGGCCGCTCTCGCATGGAGACCCCTTTCTTGACCACCCGAGTCGGCGTCAGGGGGCCAAGCAGCCGGCCCGCATCCGCAATTTCGATCGCACGGCCCTCCGCGGCCGATACCGTGAGGGAGACGAACGTCTCGGGCGGCGTTCCGGCGGTCGTCGTCTTCGCCGCCGCGACGAGACCGGAGTCGGCGGGAAAGACGCCGTTCAGATAGTCCCTGAGCTCCTCCACCGACAATTCCCCGTCGCCGGAATCGGCTCCGGCCCCGATGGCCGAGCCGTCGGCGTTGTCCACGGCGCTCAGCGACCACCTGTTGTTCGCCGCATCCCACGTCACCCGAACGGAAATGTCTACGACCGAGCCGTCCGCCTTGGTGGTCTTGAAGGTGAGCGTCCGGGGATCTTTGGACGACGTGTCGTTCAACAGGACGCCATCCTTGAAGTTCGAGGACGTGAGGGCCCGAGTCTCCAGGCAGGCGGCGTCGCCCCCGCCGATCGCCCACTCCTCGCCATTGGCCAACCGGTCGACGATCAGCTGATGGACGCCCTCCGGCCCTACGGCCAAGATGTCGGCAACCTTGCAGTTCTCGACGATGTCGAACTCGTTCTCCGCAACCTGGACATCGTAGTAGACCTTATTGTCCCAATAAAAGGCGTGGGCGCGCAACTCCCGCACCCGGTCCCCCTGAATGAGGGTCCGACCGTTCAGAGTCAGAAAGAACTCCCCCGTCGTCTCCCCCACCTTGAGGGGTTCCTGGAAGGTGACGTCCATCAGCCCGGAAATTTTGTCGAGAAGCAGGTCTCGTTTGTCCAGCAGGTCGTTGGGATTGTGCCCCAACGCCTTGGCCCGATAAATCTGCTTGTTCAGGGAAGCGATCTCGTGCAGAATCCGGTTGGCCTGATCGACCGAGCTCTTGACCTCGTCATTGATGGCCTTGGAGTAGGACTCCAGCCCCTTGACGACGCCGCTGAGGGTTCCCCCCAGAGATTTGGCCGCCTCGACGAGCGCACGGCGCGCGGCGGCGTCCTCGGGGTTCTCCTGCAGCGTCTGCATGGCACCGAAGAACTTGTCCATGGAGACGCGGACGCCGGGCTTGGCCGGCTCCGGAATGTAGTTCTGTACCGCGGTGTAAAGCGCGTGGATTTTATCCCAATACCCCAGGGTCGCCAGACTCGAGCGGTATTGAAAGTCCAGGAACTCGTCCCGGATGCGGACGATCTCGTCGACCTTGACGCCCATCCCGATCTGGCCGGGAATGCCGGGATCCGCGTAGGGCGGCATCGTAGAGAGGTTCACCCTCTGTCGGGAGTACCCCTCCGTCTTCATGTTCGAGACGTTGTGCCCCACAGTCTGAAGGCCAAGCCTGAAGGCGTTGAGGGCGCGTTTCCCCATCTCGAGCCCGTAAAAGCTGTTCAACATTCCCGTCTACCCCCTGAACTCCGCCCCCGTCGGCCGCGGAAGGCCTCCCTCGATACGCCGCCATTCCGACAGAATCATCGAGGTAAAACGTTCATTTTGGTCGATCAAGCCGCTCAGAATGACCATTTCCGACTTCAAGCCGAAGACGGATTGACTCAGCCGATCCGCCGCACCATTGAAAAGTGCGCGCTCATCCTCTTCGAAGGCATCGCTGAGGGACGAGGCATGAGGCTCGCACCCCAGATCCAGGGCCAACTCCCTCGCCATCCGGTCCCGGACGCCTTCCAGGGCCTGGACATCGAAAAAGATCTCGCGAAGCTCCCGCATCAGGTCCTGCAGGACCTCGGCCCCCTCGCTCCTCATGGCCTCGCGCTGCTCACGAACGACGTCGATGAGATCGTCTATGGCGTCGGCCTCGTCGAGTACGGCAGCGATAAGCGCCTCCACCCGATCGCGCACGGCCACCCTCCTATTGGGATTCCAGAATTCCCGCGAGAACGAGACGGCGGGCCACTTTATCCAAAGGAGGAACGTACTCCCCCGCCTGCACCTGCGAGCGAAGGCGGTCGACCTCCTCCTGACGCACATCGGGCACGTTCCTCAGCTCGGATCCGATTCGGGCCAACTCGACCGCAAAGGAGCTGAAATCGGCCTGATCCGCTCCTGCGGAGAACCCATCCGAGGGGTATCCTTTTTTCGACCTGCTCCTGTTCGGCGCGTCTGGGCCATACTGCCCGGATACCTTCCCTATCAAGGAAAACACGCTCCCTTCTCAAATTCAAACAACGTCTAGATCCGACATCGCACCCCAAGGAGGTCCGTTCATCGCTCCTCCCAAAAACTCCAACGGGCGGACCGGCATTATCCTAACTTCTTGTATCGGAGCTTCAAGCCCGTCGCTTTAACGCACCCGAAGGTCATCTCGGCACATGGGCCAGCACGAAGGCTCCCTCGACCCGAGCGCCCGCTGCAGCGCAGGCCGAGGCGAGGCACGACAGGGTCGTCCCCGTCGTACAGACGTCGTCGACAAGCCCGACCCTGAGCCCCCGGGCCTCCGAGGCGACCTCGAAGGCCCCGGCTCCCAATCGTTTTCGTTCCTCGCGCCCCAGTCCGGTTCGGGCGGGAACGTCGCACGCCCACCGTCCAAGCTCCCGCACCGGAACACGCCACGCCCGTCCCAGTCCCGAAGCGATCGCCTCGGCCTGATTGTAGCGCCGCGGACTCCGAGGATGGAGCGGGACGGGGATCAGTGCGTCCAAGTACGGCCTCTCCCAAAGCGTCGAGAGCCCGCGACCAAGGATCGGCCCCAGCGCACGGGTGCGGCCATACTTCAGCTTGTGGATCACCGATCGCACCGTCCCCTCATGGAGCGCTCCCGAGCGGACGAATGCGCCCCGAGGGTGGGAGGGACAGGGAGCGGCCCCCCCACACGACAAACAGCGGGGCAGCTGTGGCCGCAACAGCGCCTCCAGACACCCCGGACACAGCACCGCCCCCAGCCGCCCGCACACGGGGCACTCCACCGGCCACAGGGAGTGAAGCAGAAGATCGCAGAAAAGCCGAAGTCGAGACACGTCAAACATTTCGGCCTCCTCAATTCGAGTCAAGCGGAAAGCTCTCCCGCCCCGCGAGCCCCGGCAAGGTACTCGTCCTTCGCCCGCTGCACCAGGGCGTCGCATCGGTTGTTGCGCTCGTCGCCGGCGTGTCCCTTCACCCAATGCCACCGAACGTCATGCGTCCGCGAGAGCTCCCAGAGCTCCTCCCAGAGATCGCGATTCTGTACCGGCTGTTTCCCGGAAGTCTGCCATCCGTTCTTTCGCCACTTCTCCAGCCAGCCCTTTTCGAAGGCGTTTCGCAGATAGGTGGAATCCGTATGCAACTCCACCCGACAGGGATACCTCAGGGCCCCAAGCGCCCGAATCGCCGCGGTGAGCTCCATCCGGTTGTTCGTGGTGTCCGGCTCCGCTCCGTAGAGCTCTCGCTCCGCCCCCCCGTGTCCGGGGGAGACAAGCAGAGCGCCCCACCCTCCCAGACCGGGATTTGGGGACGCTCCTCCGTCGGTATAGATAATCACGCAAGTCCTCGGCTTCTCACTCAAAGGGCTCTCCATCCTTTCCGGCCCGTCCCGCCCGAACGGGGTCAGGAATACTCTATAGGGCAGCGCAAGAGCAGCAACGCACCCGGGCGGGCCTCGAAACCGCGGGATTCCATGAAGGCCCCCCATTGGCTCGTGTAGGTTACGATCATGGGGATATTGCGGATGGCCGGATGCGTCAGCGCGTAATCGACCAAGGAACTGCCCAGGCCTTTTCCCTGGTGAGCGGGATGCACGATCACGTCCCAGAGCGAGGCCCTGTAGACGAAATCGGTGACGATGCGGCAAAATCCCACCAGCTTGTCCTGGCAACGCGCGGAGAAACAGAGGCTCGTCCCCTCGAGCATGGCCTGAATCCCCTCGACGGAGCGGCTGCGGCCCCATCCCGTATACCGATAGAGGTCCTGAAGCTCCAGGGCCGTAACAGCCAGCTTGCTGTCGTAAAAGAGGTAGTTCTCCCTCATTCCTGCACGTCCCCCTCGATAAGCACGGATTCCGTCCTCATGCCCAAAACGATGCGCTCCAGGTCTCCCCTGCCATCCGCCGTAACCGCGAGCTGAACGGCCTGGCCCGAACCGCATCGGGGACATATCCAACAGGCACGCGCGTAGCCGTCCCCATCCGGGGCCTCCGGCAACACCCTGCACTCGCCGCAGAACTGACACGCGACAATCAACATACCCCGCACCTCCCGGACGTAAGACGGACGATCCGGAACCGCTCATTCCTCCAGGACAACCTCGATGTCGACCGGTCCCTCCGTGTAGATGTCGTGCGAAGCAAGCGCGCTGAGAATAACGGGGGCGCCGGCATCCTTCAGATTTTCCACGATATCGAAGAAGGTCTCCCCCTCCAGGGTTCCCACGCTGTTCGTGGAGGGGTCGGGCAAAACTCCGTCGCGAATTGCCTTCATCTTGAGTTCACGCAAAAAAATGTGAAGGGCCTCTTCGGCATCCAGATCGGACCTTTGAGCGTCGATCATCCTTCGGTGAATCGGTTCGCCCGCAGCGTAGATCAGGTGGCTTTCCCCCACCTCGAGACGAACCTTGATCGGCTCCCCCAAGGCGACGTTCTCCGCGGCCAGAGCCCGAACATAAAATCGCTCCTGGGCCTGGGTCAGGGCCTCCAGAACCTCGGCCTCGGACTCCGGGGCAATGACGATCGGCAGGTCCCGGAGACGGGAGAGCAGTTTGTCGGACACCCTGGAGACGACCGAGAGCCGGATGTCCTTTCTGAGGGCCTGCAGGTCCTCGCTCACCTGAGCCTCCGAGCTTCCGGGCAAAATGGGCCGCTGCGCCAGCAGGACGTTGGCGTGAATCGCGATGAAATCGCTCCGCATGGAGCTCAAAGCCCGCTTCAACTCCTCGGACTCCTCCCGCATGACCTTGACCTCAGCCTCGAGCTCGTTTCTCTCGTTTTCGAGGACGACCTTGTCGTTACGCAAGGATTCCAGGTCGAAGCGCGTCAGGTCAAGGCTGGCCGTGGTCGTCTGCAGCAGATTTCGTTGCTGTTCCAGGCTGCTCCGGGCAAGCATCAGATCGTCCACCGCCTGGTCCGCGTTGCTCTGGCTGGTCTGAAGCTGAAGGCGCAGATCCATGAGTTGTTGCTGGACGTATTGCATGCTGAACAGGGCCGTGCGAACGTCCTGGGAGAAGGCGGACAGGACGGTCAGGATGACGATGGAGATGATCCCGCCCGTGACGGCCGTGATCAGGCGGCTCGTGTATTTGGGGCGAAGGCCGAAGACGGAGATGCGCTGCTTTCCGTACCTGAAGCCGAGAATGTCGCCCAAAACGGCCAGCACCGCGCTGCCCAGAATCAACCCCAAGACCAGGACCCAATTTGTACTCGACCCCATATTCGGCTGCACGGGACATCCCCTCCTCTCCCCGGAAGCGCTCCATCCATCTTCACACCATTATAACGGTCGTCCGTTCCCGGCTCCTCTTCGTTTTCGCCTATTTTACGCCGGGACATAAAAAGAGGGGGACAGCCTGCGCCATCCCCCTTCTTCTCATCCCCCGCCCGAGTCGTTCCTCGGGACGTTCACCCGACTCATTGCACGCTGGATATCCAGGGAAAGCCAAGCTTCAACGGCTTTTTCGACATCGTCGAGGACGCCGGGCAGAGCATCGGCCTCCCCCTTCGTCAAGTGACCCAACACCCGTTTGACCATGCTTCCGGGAGCGTTGCCCAGACCGATACGAAGGCGAGGAACCTCCAGGGTCCCCAAAACGGCGATGACCGAGGCCAGTCCGTTGTGCCCCCCCGCGCTTCCCTTGGCGCGCAGACGAAGCTGCCCGTAGGGCAGGGCCAGATCGTCATAGATCACCAGGACATCCGCGGGCGCCAGCTTGTAGAAGTCGAAGGCCTCACGCACCGCCATGCCGCTCAGGTTCATGAAGGTCAAAGGTTTCAGCAGGATACAGTCGCGCGCGCGCCAGAATTCGCCGCGGAACTTCAGCTGAGGTCTACCCAGCTCGAGCCGTGAAACCAGATGATCCACGGCAAGCCACCCCATATTGTGACGGGTAAAGGCGTACTCCTGGCCTGGATTGCCCAGGCCTGCAATCAGCTTCACGCCGCCCCTCCCCTCATCCGCTTTCGTTTTTCTCTAGAACACAGTCCGCTTTGCCGAAGCGAACCGAAAGGTCCGACAAAGTCCCCCGGTTCAAATAAGCAAACCAACGATTTCCGGCCCCAAAACAGGGGCAGAAAAGGGCTGGTCGTCTGACCGCGCCGACTGCGCGACAACTGTGCCGCGCAGCGGCATAAGCGACCGACACAGCATTTTCGGCCCAAAAACAAGGGCCGAAAAGGGCTGGTCGTCTGACC